>JACIZP010000031.1 GCA_014359355.1 Calditrichota bacterium
ATCGAGTACATGATGGCACTGCGCCGCCTTGGCAAGACGGCGTTCATGTTCAACTACATCGGCGAAGAGCATGGCCTGCGCAAACGGGTGAACCAGAAGGACTGGACCGTGCGCCTGGCCGAGTTCTTTGACCACTACCTGAAAAAGTCCCCCGCCCCAGCATGGCTCACCGACGGCATCAAGGCCTGGGAGAAGGAGGAGGAAGACAAAGAAGGGGAAGGAAAGTGATGAATCGCAACAGAGAGAAAGAAACGACCACGCGAAAAGCAAGGTACCTGGCGGCGGGCCTCCTCGCCTGCGCCTGGCTGGGCGCGGCTCAGGTGTACGCCCAGCTCAGCGAACGCTACTTTGCCGAGCTGCAGAGCCCACCTGAGCAGGTGTGCGTCGCAGTGTTCTACCCGACAACTGGCACGCTGGAGGAGCTCAGCGCCTTACGCCGCGAGGGCCTCATGCCCACCACAGACCTGCTGGTGGTGGGCGTGTACCACGAGAGGGAAACCGGCGACTACCAGGCAGCCCGTCGCTACGTGGAGGAACAGCACCTCGACTGGGTGCAATTCCACAAAGTCAGCGGAGAGCTATCGCCCGCCAACATCTACGAGGAGAACTCCTGCCGGAACGATTTTGTGCAGATCGTCCGGCTCAGCGACGGCGCCGTCCTCTTCGGTGGCCCGGACATTCCCCCGGAATGCTACGGGCAGAAAACGCATCTGGCTACTGCCATCAAAGAGGTCTACCGCCACTACTTGGACCTCTCCTTCGTGTTTCACCTGCTGGGAGGGTCGCAGAGCAGCGCCCACAAACCTCTGCTGGCCGAGGCTCCGGACTACCCCTTGTTGGGCATCTGCTTGGGGGCACAGACCATCAACGTGGCCACCGGGGGCACCCTTGTGCAAGATATCTGGCAGGTGACCTACGGCAAGCAGACCTACGAGGACGTACTGCGCCTGGGCCCGGAGCGCTGGCACACCAACCCCTATCGGGGTCTCTACCCAGAGGCTCGCCTGCTCGGCTACCACCTGCACCACATACGACTGAAAGAGGACGGCCTCTTCTGCCATGCCTTGGGATTTCCCGCCTCAGACATGCCGTTGGTGGTCAGCTCCCATCATCAGGCGGTAGATAAACCGGGCAAAGGCATTATGGTCGCGGCCACCAGCATGGACGGGCGCGTGGTGGAGGCTATTACGCACCGCACCTTCAAGAACGTGCTGGGCGTGCAATTCCACCCGGACTTTCCCATCCTCTGGGACGCCGAGCAGCGCTTCCGATTCACACCTGAGGGAAAAGAGACAAGCATCCGTGCTCTGCTGGAGGCAGACCCGCCGAGCCTCGCCTTCAATCGCGCGATCTGGATCTGGTTCTTTGGCAAGGCGGCTGAGCGGCACCGCTCCCGACTCTGAGCACGCCGCCTCCATGCTCTGAAAAACGGCTCCCCTCAGGCGGACTCAATACTCTATTTCCACCAGGGCCGGCAGCTTTGTCACGCGTATCCCTGCGGGGCCAAGCTCCTTGTGAGGCTTGCCGTTGACCCTTATGCGGCGAATGGGGTCCTTGTACGCCGGTTTGACCAGCACCTTCGCCTGCCCGCCCTGGCGAAGCTCGATGCTCAGCCGCAGCACCTTCCCCTCCCGCCGGGCGGTGTAGGAAAGGAGGCCAAAGTAGGTGGGCAGGTCTTCGACCTCCACGCCGCCCGGTGCCTCAAGCCAGGCAGCGGGAATGCCCGCGGCCAGCACGAGGTTCCCCCCATCATCCTCGTAGGCGAACACCGCCCGCACCGAGCGGATAAAATCCGAGCCCACCCAGGTGTGCGGCATGTCGCCGATGAACTTCGGGGCGACTGGGTCTTTCCACACCACCTCGGCCCACTGGTTCCAACCTGGCGGACGGCGGTCGTTCATGAAGAACGCCAGTAGCTCGTGCGCTCTCTCCCTCTGGTCGAGCTGAACAAAGGTGCCAATGGCGCGCAGTTCATAGGGGGTATAGTTCTCCCAGTCGCGGGTTCCGGTCTGGCGCTCCTGGGCAAAGCGAAAATAGCGCTCGAAAGTGTTGTGTAGCTCCGGTTCTGGGATGCGGCCGAGCTCGCCTCCTGGGCAAACGCCAATGGTCGTGGAGGTAGGATCAAAGTCACCCAACTCGGCACAGCCGGGGATGTAGTCGATGCCGGCGAGATTCATGGCCAGCCGCACGGAGTGGTAGAGGTCGGTGCGCAGGTCGTCCCTCTCGTGGCCAAACTCCGCCGCTATCTCTTTCTCCCCCAAGAGCTCGGCCATGAGCGTCGCATCTTTGAGACCGCGCAGGGCGAAAAAGTCGTCCCAGTACGAATGCATGGGCTTGGCCGAGTAGCCCTCGTGGCTGATGGACTCCGGGAGCAACCCGTATAGGACCCTTTTCTCCGGCGGTCCGAGCCGGTACTCTTCGCCCTTCCGCTCCCGGCGGAGGCTCTGGATGTAGCGCGCTGCCTTCACCACCTGCGGCCACTTGCCACGCAGCCACGTGGTGTCGCCGGAGAAGCGAAAGTACTGCATGACCGCAAAGATGAACTCCCCGTGGCTGTCGTGCTCAGGCAGAGGGTCCGGCCCGCGCTCGTCCACTACGCACGGAACCTTGCCAGAAGGATACTGGTAGTTGGCATACCAGTCGATGAAGGCACGCGGCTCGTCGCGAAAGCCCATCTGCAGCAGGGCGGTAGAAGTCAGGGAACCGTCGCGGATCCAGGACCTATCATACGTTCGCGAGCCAGGCTTGATGCTCGGTCCGTCGCGGTTGATGAGGATGTAGGCTATGTTGCTGCGCAGCGTGTTCACCAGTGGGGCCGCTGCAGGCGGGACTTTGATTTTCACGCGGTTAAGCTCGCGCACCCATGCCTCGCCGGCACGCGCCAGGTGATCCTGGAAGAGCGTACCTGGGGAGCAACCCCGCAGCATGCTCGCCGCGCTCAGGGATGCATCGTGCAGCGGAACGGCCAGCACATAGTCAGCAGAATCGCCAGGAGCAAGGTGCACATCATAGCGGAAGGCGGCCGAGGCCAGGTGCCGCGGATCGCTGACCGCCTTGTGCTCCGGCAGAGCTCCGCGCTGCAGATAATCGGCGATGTCTCCCCGGTCGAAGGTGGTGGCGCCAAAATCGGCGGGCGGTGTGAGGGAAAGGATGGTCCTGCCGTCAACAACCGCCGCCTGGGAGGAGTAGCTCATCGTGTCAATGCGGCCGACCCCGCCGGTGGTATTCAGCGTCTGCCAGGGGGGAGTAACCTGGAAGGGTCGCACCGCCACAAACAGTGCCCCAACTGCCGGCTGCGCTGCCTCATTCACCACCCTGTAGCGCACGAAGAGGATGGAGTTCCCCGGATCTCCAGTAGCCACCGCGGTGATGGACAACCTGGCCATCTCCCCCACCTGCCAAGTGACCGTGGGAATGGGCAAGTAACCCTCGGCAAGCGTCTGGCTGGCTGCCACGTCGTGCCAGCAGACGAGGCGTCCACCAATCCAGAGAAACGGCTCCAACGAGAAGGAGCGCGTGCCCACCTCGATCATGCCGTGCTCGTTGATAAGCGCCTCCTCGCTGTCGCCGTTCACCCCCACCACTGTCCAATAAGTTTGCCGATCGGAGAAAAACGCCGGGAAGCTACCAGTGGGCGTCTCTTTCGCCAGAGCGCGGAAGAGGTCGTTGGGCGAAGAGGAAAACTCCGGCCCCTTGACCACCATGCGCTTGAGCCGGCAGACCTTGTCGCTGAAGACGAGCAGTCGCAGCCGCAGGTGTCTGCCCTCTGCCCCCGGGGTCGGCACATAGTCGCGCCCGCCATTGCCACCGCGCACGCGGTAGAGCTCCTCCCAGGCGCGGCCATCTGAGGAAACATCCACCGCATAGTCTTTAGCATGAGCGCCGGGTTCCCAGTCCAGCACAAGGCCGCCGATCTCCCTCAGTCTGCCAAAATCAATGGCGAGCCACTGTGTGGCCTTTGCGGCCGACACCGACCAGCCCGTGAGCGTGTCAGCGGAGGCATTCAGCCGAGGCGGGGCTCCTTGCGCCGCCGACACGCGAACCTTAGGGGTAGCCGGTGCGGCAGGAGCGTGCAACACCTCGAAGCGGAAGTTATCGATCCACACTTTGCCACTGCCGCCGCTTCCTGTGGAAACCACGAACTCGACGTACTTGGCTCGTTTGAGCTGCCCTGGGCCAGAAGGCCCCCAGGCAAAGGAGATGTCGCGCCTCTTGACGCGCATCGTCTTCCACGCGGCAGGGAACTCGACGTTCAACTTCTTCACCCAGTACACGTTGCCGAGAGAGTCGATGAGCTTGAACTCAAAGTTGTTGATAGGCGTGGCACCGCGGAGGTCGAAGAGAAACTGGTAGTCTTCAGGCAACTCTATCTCGAACTGCCTTCGCGCAATGACATAGCCAAAACCTCCGCCAAAGGAGAAATCCATGAGCATGGCCTGGCCTGCGCGCCCTTGATCGGCAAGGAGCTTGAGCTGCGCTCCCTCTGAGGTCACCGGCTGCCAGCCTTGAAGCTGCTCAAAGTCATCGAGCAGCCTCTCCTGCGCTCGCCCTTGCAGCACCAGCATCGTGAGAGAAGCGGCCACAACAATGCCAAGCTTTCTCATGGTTCGTATCCTCGTGAAGGTCAGAAAGGTTGGATGACTCGCCGGTGCGTCTCCCAAGAGAGGTAACTGACCACTCGGCCCCTGGCGCTCTTCCTGTCGTATGAGCTCCTCCCTCACGGCGCTGAAGCCAACTCCAGCCAGCCGCCGGAGAAGCCTGCCCTGCGCAACCCAGCAACGATGTACGGATTGCGTTTCATCACCTCCCAGACCAAGCCGGTGCGCAAGTTTTCCGTCATGAGCACAATGGGCCCCTGGTCGATGCCCAGGTAGTCGTGGTCAAACCAACCGTGGGGGGTCTTGGTAGTTGCGAAAGTCGGGTTGAACGCATCGCGGAAGCCGAACTCTGTCCAAAGGAGCTCGCCGTATTTGGCGCGCATCTGCTTCAAGGTGGGGATGCAAATCTCCGGCGCGAAAGGAAGCGATCCGGCCACGGCAGTGGGCGTAATGGTGCCGTCGTCGTTGGTCCAGTCGATAGAAGGCCCGCGCGCACCGTAGCCAATGAAGCGTCGTTCCCTGCCGTCGATGACGAGCGTGGTATCACCCGGGCCGTCGCAGGCGGAGAAACCCCAGATGGTCGGCCCATAGTCGCGAAAGCCGGCCGGGTTGTGGATGGCGTAGGCCCGTTGGGACAAAGTGGCGCGGCGCGAGTTCTCGAAGTAATCAATGCCCCGCGCGCGCATGTAATCGTCCTTGATGCCGCGAAAGTCGATCCAACAGTGCGAGAACTGGTGCCCGAACAGAGGGGCGAAGCTAATGAACTCCTGGCCGTAGAATTCAGCCCAGAGGTAGGATGCGGTCCACGCTTGCCAGGCGCTGGGCGGAATAGGATGCGTAGGCGAGCCCAGGGCCAAGATGTAGAGGATCATAGCCTCGTTGTAGCCTTTCC
>JACIZP010000032.1 GCA_014359355.1 Calditrichota bacterium
GAGCAGCGGGAAGCCTTCTACCGCTACTTTCGCGAGATCGAGGAAATCTACGAAATCCTTTCCCCCGATCCTTTCCTGCGCCCCTACCTGGAAGACTATCAGCGGCTGGTGGAGATGTACCGCCTGCTGCGCAACGCTTACGAGCCGCACGTGCCGGTTGACAGATCTTTTTTGCGCAAGACTGCGGAAATCGTGCAGCAGCACAGCCGCACCGATGCCATCCGTGAACCGCAGGTGACCTACGAAATCAGCCCAGGGGCCTTGCTGGCTCTCCTGAACGAGGAAAAACCAGAGACGGTGAAAGTGTTCAACCTGCTCAAGGAACTGCACCGGTTGGTGGCTGACCAAGGCCGCATTGCTCCATACTTGCTCTCCATTGGCGAGCGCGCCGAAGAGATCCGCCGCCGCTTCGAGGAACGGCTGATCGAGGCCCAGCAGGCGCTCCAGGAACTGGAGGTGCTGGTCAAACAACTGAAGGATGCCGAGAAGGAACGTCGGACTAGGGAGGATCTGGCAAGTCACCCCTACGCGCCGCAGGCCTTTGCAGTGGAGTGGTGGCTCCGCACCCATCAGGTTTCTCCGGAACAGGCCAGGCAGGTCGCGCAGACGATGGAGAGCGCCTTTGCCGCCTTCCCACACTGGCTCAGCAGCCGCCAACAGGAAAGCGAACTGCGCAGAGAACTGTACAAAGCGTTGCTGGATGTGGGCATCAGCGACGTTGTTGCCTGGGCTGATGCTATCCTGAACCTGCTGCGGAGGGCCGCCGAATGAGAAAGTCCGCCGCCCCGGAATGGTTGCCGCTGGAAGAGGCCGTTCCCGTTGACCTGTTCCGCGCCGAAGTCGAGGCCTGGGCGCAGCGGCTGGGCGTCACCCCGCGTGAGGTACGCATCCGGCCAATGCAGCGCAAATGGGCCAGTTGCTCTTCACACGGGCGGCTCACTTTTGCCACCGACCTCCTGCGGCAGCCCGCCGCCTTCCGCCGCGAGGTCATCGTCCACGAACTGCTGCACCTCAAGGTGCCCAACCACGGCCCCCTGTTCAAGGCCCTCCTGAAAGCCTACCTCGCGGAGACACAAGACACACCGCACCAGCTGTCGGGGGTGCCTGCTGCGCCTGTCCTGCAGTCTGGCCGTCATGGGGACTGAACAGTGGCGACCGGAACCGTTTTCAACTAATCGGTTGATTTTCTACCGCCAGTTCGTTATATTTGCGCCCGAGTTTTGTGGCGAGAACTATACGAGGCTTTGACCATGGTGGTGCACCTTACGCAGGTCATTTGGTTTCTCAACGCAGTGGGTTACGCACGACTGGAGGACAGCTAAGGAGATGAGCATGGAAGGAGCAGTGGTCTTTCCTCGCGCCGCCGTTGGTTGCTCCCCTCGGCGGCTCCGCACCCTTCGTTCCATCCCTTGCATCGCATTGCCTCCCCACAATCGTCAGCTTACTTGCTCGTTGCTTGCCCACTTCGCCACGGGCTTGAGTACGCGCGCATAGTCGCAACAAGATGCGTGTCTCGTGCTTGGCTCGGGCGCCAAGGCCTGGATCCCCAGCGCCCCTTGACTGACAACGGGAGGAAACGTGAAAATGTTCGTGCCTACGAAAATGTTTTTGACTAAGGGTGTCGGTGTGCATCGCGAGGAGCTGCAGTCGTTCGAGTTGGCTTTGCGCCACGCGGGCATTCAGTTCTTGAACATCGTCTCGGTGAGCAGCATCCTGCCACCGGGGTGCAAGATAATTTCGCGGGAGCGCGGGCTGTCGCTGCTCAAGCCTGGGCAGATCGCCTTCTGCGTCATCGCGCGCGCCAGCAGCAACGAGCCCCGCCGGCAGATTGCCGCCTCGGTGGGCGTGGCCATCCCCGCAGACAAGACCATGTACGGCTACTTGAGCGAACATCACGCCTTTGGCCAGACCGAAAAAAAGGCGGGCGACTATGCCGAAGACTTGGCAGCCTCCATGCTCGCCTCCACCCTGGGCGTGGAGTTCGACGAGGACGAAAGCTGGGACAACAAGCGGCAAATCTGGAAAATCAGCGGCAAGATCGTGCACAGTCGCAACATCACCCAGTCGGCCAACGTGGACAAAGAAGGCAAGTGGACGACGGTGGTGGCCGCTGCCGTTCTTCTGCCTTGAGAGGAGCGCGCATGGCAAAACGGAGCAAGTCGCCTTACTTGCGCGGACCGCGCATCAAACCGGCACCGATCACTGGCTCGATCTCTGTAACCGAGCTGGTGGACAAGACCTTCTTGGCTTACAACGCCGCTCGGCTCAGAGAGGCCGCGCGGCTGCTGGTGGAGAAGGTTTTGCGCGAAGAGGTGACGGTCGGCCTCAGCCTGTCCGGCGCGCTCACCCCTGCCGGGCTCGGGCTGTCGTGCGTCGTGCCCCTCATCGAGCACGGCTTTGTGGACTGGATAACCTCCACAGGCGCTAATCTCTACCACGACGCTCACTTTGCCTTGGACCTGGCTTTGCACGCCGGTTCGCCGTTTGTGCCAGACCCCGAGCTGCGCAAGCACGGCGTCATTCGCATCTACGACGTGCTGTTCGACTATGAGGTGCTGCTGACCACCGACCGTTACCTGCGCGAGGTGACCGCGGCGCCAGAGTTCGATATGCCCATGACCACGGCGCAGCTCCACCATCTTCTGGGCAAGTACCTGGCCAAGCGCAACGAAGCGCTGGGTGTGCAGACAGAGTCCATTTTAGTGGCGGCCTACAAGCACGGGGTTCCGGTGTACACGCCGTCGCCTGGGGATTCGTCCATCGGCATGAACCTGGCTGAGCTATCGCTGCGCGGCAGACCGCGCCTGCTGGACGTCATGGCCGACGTCAATGAGACGGCGGCCATCGTCTACGACGCCAAGCGCAAAGGTGGCAAGAGTGCCGTGTTCATCCTCGGCGGTGGCGCCCCTAAGAACTTCCTTCTGCAGACCGAACCACAGATTCAAGAAGTGCTGGCGATCCCTGAGAAGGGGCACGACTACTTCATCCAGATCACGGATGCGCGGCCGGATACGGGAGGCCTGTCCGGTGCTACGCCCAGCGAGGCAGTGAGCTGGGGCAAAGTGAACCCAGCGCAACTGCCGGACACGGTCGTCTGCTACGTGGACACCACCGTAGCGCTGCCCCTGCTCACGGCGTACGTGCTCGCCAACGCCAAGCCGCGGGCGCATAAACGCCTGTACGACCGGCGGGACCAGCTTCTGCAGGCACTCCGCCAGGAGTTCCAGAAGCGACAGCGTCGCAAGAGATGAGGGGCGCAATGAGGCACGGCGTGCTGCTCACCTTTGGGGGGATTGAGGACCCAGGGACCTACGAGGCTGCCCGCTGCGTCGTGCTGCCGGTGCCGTACGACTCGACCACCTCCTACCAGCCGGGGACGCGGCGCGGCCCGCTGGCCATCTTGGAGGCCTCTGGCCACATGGAGCTCTACGACCACGAGCTGGGGCAGAGCCCAGTGGAGCACGGCATCTGGACCTTGCCCCCACTGACCAGCGAGGCCTCGGGCCCAGAGGCCATGGTTGCCGCCGTGCGTCAGGCGGTGGCCCCCCTTCTGGCCGACGGCAAGATGGTGCTCACCTTGGGGGGCGAACACTCCATCACTCTCGGCGCGGTGCAGGCCTGCAAGGAGAGGTATCCTGAGCTGCGCGTGCTGCAATTCGACGCACACGCAGACATGCGCGACTCCTACGAAGGCTCGCCCTTCAGCCACGCCTGTGTGATGCGACGCGTGGTGGAATTGGGGGTGCCGGTGGTGCAGGTGGGAATCAGAAGCATGTCCGAGGAAGAGGTTGAGCCGCTGCGCCACAGCCGGCTCACCACCTTTTTCGCCGAGCAGCATCCCAGCGCCGCACAGGTAGTGGAGGCGCTCAATAGGTTCGGTTCAGGGCCGGTCTACTTGACGTTTGACCTGGATGCCTTGGACCCGGCCATCATGCCGGCAACCGGCACCCCGGAGCCTGGCGGCCTCTTCTGGTACCAGACCATCGAGCTCCTGCGTGGGGTGGCCAACGCCTGCCACATCATCGCCGCCGATGTCGTAGAGCTGGCACCCACTCCTGGATTGGTGGCGCCGGACTTTTTGGCGGCAAAACTGGCCTACAAGATCATCGGCTACGTGCTGGCGCGGTAAGGGAAGCAAGGGAAGGACGCTCCACCCCGGGTGCGGTTAGCCCACAGCTCCGAGGGCGGGATACCGCTGACTATGCCGCACGATCGATCACTCCTGGCGCCACGCTGCAAAGGCGAGGCACAGTTCCTTCCCGCCCACCGAGATCGTGGGCAGTCCCGCCATTTTCACACCGCGGCGCTGGCAACGGCTTGCTCTAAGATGTCCAGGCCGGCGGCGAGTTCCGCATCGCTGATGACCAGGGGCATGAGCGTGCGGATGCAGTTGTTGTAGGTGCCCGCCTTGAGCACGACCAATCCATGCTCGTAGCAGTGGCGCAACACGTGCGTCACCGCCTGCGGAGCCGGCTCCTTGGTCGCCCGGTCCTTGACGAGCTCTAAGGCGTTCATCGCCCCTATGCCGCGCACATCACCGATGAGCGGGTAGCGTTCCTGCATCGTGCGAAAGCGGTCTCGCACACGCTTGCCGATCTCCTCTGCCCTGCTGACCAGGCCTTCCTCTTCGATCACCTCCAGGACTGCCAAGGCAGCCGCGCAGCTCACGGGATTGCCGCTGAACGTGCCGCCCAGTCCTGCCGGATGGATGCCATCCACGACTTCTGCCCAGGCAATAACTGCAGCCAGAGGCAGCCCGCCTGCCAGTGACTTGGCCGTCACCAAGATGTCCGGCTCCAGGCCATAGTGTTCGCAAGCGAAGAGCCTGCCGGTCCTACCCCAGCCCGTCTGGATCTCGTCGGCAATGAGCACGATGCCGTGGGCGCGGCAAAAGTCGCGCAACGCCGCGACATAGGCCTGAGGAAAGGGGACAAAGCCACCTTCACCAAGTACCGGCTCGAAGATGACTGCCGCAACCGTCTGCGGATCCGCATTCGCCATGAAGAACTCCTCTAACCGCGAGGCGCAAAATGTGGCACACGAGTCGGGCTGCTTGTCGTAGGGGCAGCGGTAGCAGTAGGGCGCCGGCAGGTGGTAGACCTCGGGCGCGCCGGGCCCAAAGCCCTTGCGATACGGCGCCACCTTGCCGTTGAGGGACATGGTCAAATACGTACGCCCATGGTAGCCGTGCTCAAAGCTCACCAACGCATAGCGCCTGGTGTGGTACTTGGCGATCTTGACCGCGTTCTCCACCGCCTCGGCGCCAGAGTTGACCAGAATGGTCTTCTTCTTGGAATCTCCCGGAGCCAGACGGTTCAGGCGCGCCGCCAGCGCCACGTAGGACTCGTAGGGGAGCACATGAAAACAGGTGTGAGTGAACTTGCGCACCTGCGCAATGACAGCTTCCACGACCTTCGG
>JACIZP010000033.1 GCA_014359355.1 Calditrichota bacterium
AATGATGCTTTGTATTTTCGGCTCGACGAATCAGCCATTGTCGAGTCCGAGGAGATTAGGCCGGGCGTGATTCTTGACTATGATGCAAACGACAACGTGGTTGGCATTGAGATACTCGGACTGAGCAAGCGTGTCCCAGTGGAGATGCTAAAGAGTTTGCAATTCGAAACAGCATAGGCTGATAATGCCTTTACCTAACAATCAATTGCAGCGGACGGCGCTCCGTGCCGCCAGTGATGCTGGACGTTGCGCCACCAGGGAAAGCTGGACGAGTCGTAGCCCATGGCCTACTGAATCTTTGCCGAACTCTCCGCGACTGGTCATCTGACCACGGGGCCAGGAGAGTCCACAGTCACCAGAGGATAGGAGGTGGAGACGATGAAACTCAGCGCACCCAAGATTACCACGTGGTGGGTCACCGTCATTCTCGGCGTGCTTGGAATCCTGGCTTATCTCGTGACCATCCCTGTTCTATCCGGTATTGCTTTCTGGTTGGTGGTGGTTGGGCTCGTTCTTCTGGTTTTGGGAACGCTAAAGGCCTATGACACGTTCCGTGAGGGGGCGAGTCTGTGACCGTAGGTCGGCCCCGCTCGCGAGCTGCTCGCCCCCACCTGTGATGATGGTTGACGAAGCCCAGTCGTCAAAGGTAACGCCCCAAGCAGCGCTTCCGACTGGCGTCCGCTTCGGCGGCGCGGCTGAGCTCGAGGCCGTTAGCCTTGCGACGGAGGGCCAATGACAACCAGAGGAAGGGCCTGATGGCACGAAAGACACAGACAACACCAACCAAGCGCCCGATCGAATCCTACGAGCATCGGGACAAAAAGCGCGTCAACAACCCGCCGGTGGGGCTGGTGACGCCGGAGACCGACCCCGACGCCGGCCAGCAGAAAAAGACCTACGCCTACGATCCGCACCTGGACCCGCAACTGGTCTGGGCGGGCAAGGCCGAGCATACCTCCTTCGAGGTGCCGACCGTCTCCCTACACGTCCACGAGCGCATCGAGCCGCGCACCATCCTCGAAGCCGTGCGGAAAAAGAACGGCGAGCAAGGGCCGATTCAACTGGGGCTGTTCGAGGAGGAGCGCCGCGAGCCGCTGCGCGAGGCGATCGAGTTCTACCAGCACCGCCACGGCTGGAGCAACCGCCTGATCGCCGGCGACTCGCTGCTGGTGATGAACTCGCTGCTGGAAAAAGAGGGTCTGGCGGGCAAGGTGCAGATGATCTACATCGACCCGCCCTACGGCATCAAGTACGGCTCGAACTTTCAGCCCTTCGTCAACAAGCGCGACGTGAAGGACGGCAAGGACGAGGACCTGACCGCCGAGCCGGAGCAGATCCGCGCCTTTCGCGACACCTGGGAACTGGGCATCCACTCCTACCTCACCTACCTGCGCGACCGGCTGCTGCTGGCGCGGGAACTCCTCACCGAGAGTGGCAGCATCTTCGTGCAGATCAGCGATGAGAACGTGCACCGCGTGCGGTGCTTGATGGATGAGGTGTTTGGGGCGGGGAATTTTGTGGCACAAATCAATTACCGCAGTATGAGTCCTCTAGGACAGAAAGGCTTGGCAAGCATTTTTGACTACATCATCTGGTACGCGCGGACAAAGTCGTTAATGAAGTTCCGTCCCTTGTTTGTAGAACGTCCAATCGAAAGCGAACCAGAGTTTACCTATCTTGATACTGGATCTGGGGATTTTCGAAATCTGTCAACTGATGATATTCGGGCGCTTACCACAGAAGAGCAGCGACGGGTTTTCAAGAGGTCTGTATTGACATCTTCGGGTTACACGCCGTCCTGTACATATGAGTTTGAGTACGCAGGGGCAACATACAAGCCTTTGAGCGGAAAGAGTTGGAGAACACATCCGGATGGGATGAAATCTTTGGCCAGAGCTCATCGCGTGTTTGTATTAGGCAAGAACCCATATTTTCGACAGTTTCACAATGACTTTCCGCTGATACAGCTTGAGAATAGTTGGAGTGACACTGCAGCTGGCTTCAGTGAGCCGAAAGTCTATGTTGTTCAAACCAACGTCAAGATTGTCTCACGCTGCCTCCTGATGACCACCGACCCGGGCGACCTGGTCTTCGACCCGACCTGCGGCAGCGGGACGACGGCCTATGTCGCCGAGCAGTGGGGGCGGCGCTGGATCACCTGCGATACCTCGCGCGTGGCGCTCACCCTCGCCCGCCAGCGGCTGATGACCGCGGTCTTCGACTACTACGAACTGGCGCACCCCGAAGAGGGCGTCGGCTCCGGCTTCAAGTACAAGACCGTGCCGCATGTGACGCTCAAGTCCATCGCCAACAACCCGGAGATCGACGGCATCTATGCCCGCATGCACCCGGCCATCGAACAGGCGCTCGCCGACCTCAACGCCGCGCTCAAGGGTAAGCCGATTAAATTCCAGGTCACGCAAGGCGGGCGCGCCGGGCAGTTCGTGGACTTCGCCGCGCCCGATAGCGCCACCTTTACCATGCCCGCCGGCCAGGTGGTCAAGGTCAACGAGCTGGTGGAGTGGGAGGTGCCCTTTGAGTTTCCGGCGGATTGGCCGGAGCAGGCGCGCAAACCTTTCGAAGCCTTCCACGCTGCTCGTCGTGCCATGCAGAAGGAGATGGATGCAGCCATCGCCCGCCACGCCCCGCAGGAGACGCTCTACGACCAGCCCTTCGTGGACCGCAAGAAGGTGCGCGTGACCGGGCCGTTCACGGTGGAGGCCGTGCCCGCCCCGGCGGTGAGATCGCCGGATGAGATTCTAGAAGAGAAGCCGCAACCGGCGGATGCCTCCATCGCCCGCTCGGGGGAGACGCTGCGCCAAGCCGAGTGGCGCGATGAACTCTTGCGCACCGGCATCCGCGGCAAGAGCGGACAGTACATCCGCTTCGCGCGCCTCGAACCACTGCCCGGCTGCCGCTGGCTCCACGCCGAGGGTGAAACCCGCCCCAGCGACGAGGGGGCTGACCGAGTCCGCGAGCCGGCACCCGCCTACACCCCGATGCGGGTGGTCGTCTCCTTCGGGCCGGAGCACGCACCTCTGGAGCAGCGCCAGGTGGCCCAAGCCATCGAAGAGGCGCAGACACTGGTTCCCAGGCCAAAGCTCATCGTCTTCGCCGCCTTCCAGTTCGACCCGGAAGCGGCCAAGGACATTGACGAGACGAACTGGCCGGGCGTGACGCTCCTCAAGGCGCAGATGAACGCCGACCTGTTGACCGACGACCTCAAGAAAAAGCGTGCCAGCAATGAATCATTCTGGCTCATCGGCCAGCCCGACGTGGAGGTGCGCAAGGACAAGGACGGCAAGTACGTGGTCGAGGTGCACGGCTTCGACTACTACAACACCAAGACCGGCCAGGTGGAATCGGGTGGGGCGGACAAGATCGCCGTGTGGATGCTGGATACCGACTATGACGGCCGTAGCCTCTACCCCCGCCAGGTCTTCTTCCCGATGGCCGGCGACGGCGAAGGCTGGGCAAAGCTGGCGCGCAACCTCAAGGCCGAGATAGACGAGGAGCGCATCGAGGCCTACCGCGGCACGGTATCGCTCCCATTTGAGCCAGGCGAACACAAGCGCATTGCCGTCAAGATCGTGGACGACCGGGGCATCGAGAGTTTGAAGGTGCTGGAGGTGGAATGATGAAGAACATCCAGATTGACCGGGAACGTCTGGCGGCCTTCTGTCGGCGTCATCATATCCGCTCCCTGGCCTTCTTTGGTTCGGTACTCACAGACGATTTTCGTCCGGACAGCGACGTGGATGTCCTCGTGGAATTTCTGCCCGATGCCACTCCAACCCTGTTTGACCTCGTGCGAATGCAAGAGGAATTAAAAGGCATCTTGGGGCGAGAGGTGGATTTGATCGAGAAGAAGAGCATTGAGCAAAGCCGCAATTACTTGCGCCGAGAGGCAATCTTGAGCACCGCGGAGGTAATCTATGCGGAAGGATGACGCCTATTTGCTGGACATGTTGATTGCGGCTCGCGACGCAGTCACTTTCGTCACCGACCTGACCCAAGAGCAATTCCAGGCCAGTCGCGTGCATCAGTTGGCGGTGCTAAAAGCCCTCGAAACCATCGGCGAGGCCGCCGCGAGACTTACAGAAGAGACCAGATCGGCACACCCGCAAATTCCCTGGCCGGAAATCATCGGTATGCGGCATCGTCTCGTTCATGGATATTTCGAAGTAGATTTAGTGAAGGTATGGGATACAGTCCAGGAGGATCTCCCACCTCTGATTGCCGCGCTGGAAACTATCGTACCGCCGGAGGGAGGCTGATGGCGCAAGCGACCATTGACCGCCTGATCGTCAATTCCCCCTACGAGGAGCCGCGCTACCACTGGCGCTACGACCGGGCCACCAAACTATTTGACCTCGTGGAGGGTCGTCGCCCGGCAGGCTATGTAGTGGCAACGCCTGGGTCCAAATCCTTTGACGACCCCGGCATCTTTGTCGAGATTCCGCTGGTCAATCAGATCCGCCCTCGCGTCAAGGCCTGGCGCCAGGCGGGCCATCCTGGCGTCACCAGCATCACCAAGCGCCTGCTCGAACATTGGACCGACCCCGAAAATTTCGACCGGCGGCGTTTCTTCTTCTGCCAGTTAGAGGCCATCGAAACGCTCATCTGGCTGACCGAGGCCACCCCCGCCGAGCGCACCGGCATCGAAATTCCCGGCGACGGCGGCCAGTTCATCCGTCAATGCTGCAAGATGGCGACCGGCTCCGGCAAGACCATCGTCATGGCGATGGTCATCGCCTGGCAGATTCTGAACAAGGTCGCCAATCCGCAGGATGCCCGTTTCTCCAAAAACGTGCTGGTCATCGCGCCGGGGCTGACGGTCAAAAAACGCCTGGAAGTGCTTTACCCTACGGCGGAGGGCAACTACTACGAAGCCTTCGACATCGTCCCCTCGGCTCTGCTGGACAAACTGCGTCAGGGGCGGGTGCTGGTGCGCAACTGGCACGCCCTGGCCTGGGAAAGCGAAGAACAACTACAGCGCAAGCGCAGCGTGGATAAACGCGGCCCCAAGAGCGACGAAGCCTACACCCGCGAGGTGCTGGGCGAGATGGCCAATGCCCGCAACATCCTGGTCATCAACGACGAGGCGCATCACGCCTGGCGTGTGAACCCGGAGGCGATCGGCAAGTACCAGCGTCAGCGCGACTTGAAGGACAGCGCCACCGAGGCGACGGTATGGATCGGTGGGCTGGACCGGCTACACCGTTCTCGCGGTATCTTGAAGTGTTACGACTTCTCCGCCACGCCGTTTGCGCCCTCGGGAAAGCAGAGCAGCGAGGAGGCGCTCTTCGGCTGGATCGTCAGCGACTTTGGGCTGAACGACGCCATCGAATCGGGCCTGGTCAAGACCCCGCGCGTCGTCATCCGCGACGACGCCGTCCCCGACGCCCGCACCTACCGCTCGCGCCTCTACCACATCTACAACGACCCGGACGTGAAAGACGACCTGAACCGCAGCGCTGAACCGCACGAAGCGCTGCCCGACCTGGTGCTGAACGCCTACTACCTGCTCGGCTACGACTGGCGCGAGACGCTCGAGGCCTGGCAGGCAGCCGGTCTGCCCACCCCGCCGGTGATGATCACCGTTTGCAACCGTACCGAGACAGCGGCGCGGGTAAAACACGCCTTCGATTCCAAGCGCATTCATATTGACGAGCTGTGCGACCCGGAACGCATCCTGCATATCGACTCGAAGGTGCTGGCCGAGGCCGAGGCGAAGGAGGAGCCGGTCGCGCCGATAAGCGCAGAGAGTAACGAGGAGGATGAAGAGCCAATTGAAGAGGCTGAGCCAATCAGCCCAAAACTGACAAAAGCCCAACAGGCCGAACTGCTCCGGCAAATGGTAGATACCGTCGGCAAAGTCGGTCAGCCGGGCGAGAAAATCCAAAACGTCATCTCGGTCGGCATGCTCTCCGAGGGCTGGGACGCCAAGACGGTGACGCACATCATGGGCTTGCGCGCCTTCACGTCGCAGCTTCTGTGCGAGCAGGTGGTAGGACGAGGATTACGGCGCACGTCATACGAGGTGAACCAGGAAACGGGACTTTTCGAGCCGGAGTATGTGAACATCTTCGGTGTGCCCTTCACCTTTCTGCCGCACGAAGGGGGAGGAGACGGCCCACCTCCACCGCCTCGGACGAACCCGCCCGTCGAACCCAATCCAGCCAAGGCGGAGTTCGAAATCCGGTGGCCGAATGTCGTGCGAATCGAGCGCGTATTTCAGCCGGTGCTCAAGCTGGATCGGTCGCGGGTCCGTCCGCTGGAGCTTGACGCGGCCCGGACCGCTCAACTAGCCGAGCTGGCGCCGATTCTCGAAGGCAAGCCGGACGTCACCAAGATCAACCGCATCGAATTGGAACGGTTGGCACGCGAGTTCCGCACCCAGCGGATCATCTTCGAAACGGCACGGGATGTGTTCGACCAGATGAAACACACCTGGAAAGGGAGCCGCGAGGTGTTGCTGGCGCAATTGGTGCGGATCGTGGAGGAGTTCATCCGCTCCGATCGCATTCGCATCACCCCGTCGCTCTTTAATCAGGACGAACTGCGCCGCCGGCTGATCATCACGCTCAACATGTCGCGGGTGGTACAGCATGTGTGGGAGGCGGTACGGCAGGAGAACACCGAGCTGCTTGTCCCGGTCTTTGATCGAGACCATCCGATCCGTTCCACAGGCGAGATGCGCACCTGGTACACAGGCAAGCCTCATGAAACGACAAAGAAGTCCCACATCAATGTTTGTGTGTACGACAGCACCTGGGAGGCCTCCGATGCCTTTGCCCTGGAAAACAGCGACGCCGTTGCCGCCTGGGTCAAGAATGACCATCTCGGTTTCGAGATCGCCTATCTCTACCAGGGCGTGGTGCGCAAATATCGGCCCGATTTCCTCGTGCGGCTGACCAATGGCGAGATGCTCATCCTGGAAACCAAAGGCGAAGAGGACGAGCAGGATCGCGTCAAACACCGCTATCTCGATGAGTGGGTGCAGGCGGTCAATGACCACGGCGGCTTTGGTCGTTGGCGCTGGGCGGTAGTACGACACCCTGGCGAAATTCAGGACGTGATCCTGAAAGGTGAGGGCGCGAAAACGGGTACCTAAGAACCGCTCGCACCGGACTGGCCGTTTGGACCTCCAGAATCAAGCTCAACAAGCGTAGTCAAGATGAAACACACCGTTCCGGCCCCGCACGAAGATGGACAGGACTACTATTCAACGTCTGCCTGGCGTCGCTGAAACATCGCCTATTCCGCTTTGCGTTCGAGCCACGAAACTCACCGCCCAGGCCCGTGCTCAAAGATGTGAAGTCCTTGGCGCTGGTTGCGCAGCGAGCGTCTGGCCTCTCACGTATCAAGCAGATCACGATGGATGAGGATGACCAGACAGCACTTGTCCTTCGTAAGTGACAGTTCGACTGCTCTACGCGGGATTTGGTTCAATTCCAGGAGGGAGCCATGCGACAGTTCATCGTGCCTGTCTCTATTCTCGCGTCGTTCGTATGTCTTGGGATTCTGGCCTGCGCCCAGGAGACCCCGGTCACACAGGATATGATCCCTAAGGCAGTGAGGGAGGCCCTGTTGGCCAAGTTCCCGGACGCGAAAATCGAAAAGTGCACCAGGGCTAAGGAAGGCGGGGCCGTCGTCTACGACATCGAATTCAAAGAGGGCGACCGCAAGTGCGAGGCGGACATCAGGGAGGACGGGACCTACATCAACTACGAGAAGGCCATCGAGGCAGGGGACCTCCCCGCGGCCGTCCGCCAGGCCATCGAGCAGCGCTATCCCAAGTCCACCTTGAAGGAAGTGATGGAAGAAACCGAGGTCAAGGGGGCAGAGGAGAGGCTCTCCGCCTACGAGGTGGTGCTCACTACGGCCGAGCACAAAGAGGTGGAAGTGCGGGTAGCTCCTCAGGGCAAGATCCTCGAGCAAACCGGGGCGGAGAGGACCAAAGACCAGAAGTGACCAAGGTCGGATCCGGCGCGGTTTGCCTCTCTTTCGAGTCAACCCTTCGTCGGCGTGCAGCCGCTGGTGGCTGGGGCGCGGGCATCCTTGCTCAGACGGGGAATGCAGATCCATGCGGGTGCGCAGCGGCGGTTTGCCGCGCTTGGCCCTCGATTAGACCCAGAGATTCTGCGTCAGCCTTTCGGGAGCAGGTGCAAGGTCTGGCCTTGCCAGCTTGGGCCTGGGCTACGAGCTGCTGCCACGGCACGAGGGGATGCCTGTCCCCTCCAAACGAGCTCCGCATTTTCTCTTGACAAAATCGCAAAATTATCTTAACTTGCGCTCGCTTGTGGGGCACGAGGGGCGCAAACGGACAACAAACTGCGGAGGAAGCATGCGAACCCAACATCTGCGGTGGGCTCCCGTGCTGTGCGCATGCACCATGGTGCTGTGCTGCGTGGCAAACGCGTACGCCGATGGAACAGAGGTCTACGGGGGCGGCGGCGGACCGTTCTTGCATTTCCAGACCTTCAGCAGTAAAGGCATGGATCAACTGGCGCGAGTGGTCGGCGTGCCGGCACTGGGCTCGTACCTCCGCGGAGCAGGCGGTGCAGGTTACGCCTATTTTCGCCATTCGCGCATCGGGGGCCTTGGTGCAGGTGCCTCCTTGCGCAGCTCAGCGCTGATCAACGGGAAGGAACGATCGCTGGAAGTGTCCTTTGGCTACGGGGGCTTTCTTGCCGAGTACGTTAACCGGCGCGGCAGGCTGACCACCTCGGTAGGCTGCGTTATTGGAGGCGGCGGCTACGAGGTAGAGGTCAAGGACGAGTCAGGCAGTCACAAAGCCGACAAGGGGTTCTTCTGCTTGGAGCCCTGTGTGGGGCTGCACCTGCAATTGGTTGAGTTTGCGGCCCTGCAAGCCTGGGCGGGATACCTGTTGCCCGTGTCCGAGGACCTGACGTTTCGTTATGGCTCGTCGCTGTATCGACTCACCGCCGGGGAAATGGGCGGCCTGTCGCTCAAGTTAGGCGTCATCTTCGGCGGCCAGGCCCCTTGAGAGGCGCGCTCCATCCCCATTGATGTCTCACGGTGGTACCGCCGGCGCGCGGGATGAGGCGGCGCTTTTTGCCGGGCACCTGGTGGGCTGCACGTCGTCCTTTCCGCCGAATAGAAGGGAGGCAAAGGTGGCCACACGGCTTTGGCTAATCCTTTTGGGGACCACCTGCGCGGCTGCGCTCTCCTGCACCCCGTGGACTTGCTCTTCCGAGAGCATTCCCAAGGAGGCGACCAGAGAGGCGCTGCAGGAGCCACAACCATGGGCTCCTTTGCAGGAGCTGTTGTGCACAGCGGCCCAGCAGGCACTGACGGAGTGTGACAACCCTAAGGCCGAGGGAGGCAGCCTGTGGGCCACGCTGATCGATCTCAGGGACCCACACCTTCCCAAGTTGGCGTCCTATCACGGGAACGAGAAGGTCTACCCGGCGAGCGTCATCAAGGCCTTCTACATGGTGGCGGTGTTCCACCAGGTGCAACAGGGTATGCTCCGCTTGGATCGCGCGTTACGTCGCGACCTGGAGCTCATGATCGGGATCAGCGACAACCAGGCCACCAACCGCATCGTGGACCGCCTGACGAACACCGCCGCGGGAGACTCGCTGGATGGCATCGCCTTTGAGGAATTCGCCTACAAGCGCGCGTGGATGAACCGCTACTTTCGCAGCATAGGGTTCGACAGCGTCAATGCCTGCCAGAAGACCTGGGACGGCGATCCATTTGGTCGGGACCTGCAGCTCCTCGGGCCGCCGGAGGGCCCGAATTACCTCAACAGCAATAAGCTGACCACCGACGAGACAGCGTTGCTCCTCTATCTCATTGACCAGCGCAAGGTGGTGAGCCGGCAGGCCTGTGCAGCCATGTTCAAGCTGATGAAGCGCAAGCCCGATCCCGACGACCAATTCCTTGCCGGTGTCCTGCCCAAAGGCGCCCGGCTGTGGTCCAAGCAGGGCCTGGTGGAAAGCAAGCGCCACGATGCCGGGATTATCCAACTGCCGAACGGCGCCCGCTTCATCTTGGTCGTCTTTACGGACAAGTCGGCAGGTGATTGCGATCTCTTGCGCCGTTTCGCCCGCAAGGTGGTCAGTTTTTACGCCGGAGAAAGCCCAACAGAACCCGGCGGCTAAGGACATAGCGGGCCGCCACCATCGCGCCATGGCAGGCACCTGCCGAAGCAGGAGCGCAATTGTGGGATTCATCGCAAAAGGAGTCCACGTGATGAGTAAGAGGATCTTCTTTGTCATCTTCACTGCGAGCATGCTCTGGTTGGCACCTTCGTGCATCAGGAAGGTAGGAGTGAACGATATGCACTACGTTCAGGAGCGGCACATCGCCGCCGTAGTGGCGGACTTGGTCAACAAGCACGGCGAAGCGCAGCGGCAACGCATCGAACGCGGGGTGCGCCAGGTGGCCCAAATGTGGCAGCAGCAGGACGGCCCTCCCGAGGCCTTCATGGATTTCTGCACTGAGCACTTTGTCGGCGACACCGCAACCCTGGCCCAGATCACCGAACGGTACGAGCGAAACTTTGAAAGTATTTTCGGTCACTTCGCCGAGATGGGCCGGGAGCTGCGCCAGCCCCTGGACTTGGACGTGGGGCCGATCTTGCCCATTGACTACCTCTTCGCGGAGTTTTCCCCTTCGGCCCATGTCATGGAAGACCTTTTTCAAAAGCGCATTGCCTTCGTGGCGCTGTTGAACTTCCCCCTTTTCAGCTTGGAGGAGCGCCTTGCCTTGGGGCCGCAGTGGACCCGTCAGCAATGGGCACAGGCACGCTTAGTGCAGACTTTTGCGGCGCGCGTGCCGGCGGCCATCAACCAGCGTCTGAGCGAGGCCTACGTCAGCGCCGACGACTACATCAACCACTACAACATCTTCATGCACCACGTGCTGACCGAGGAGGGCGAGCGGCTTTTCCCCGCGGGCATGAAGCTCATCAGCCACTGGAACCTGCGCGATGAGCTGAAGGCGCAGTACGCCAACCCAGAGGGGCTACCCCGGCAGCGGATGATTCAACGCATCATGGAGCGGATCATCACGCAGGAGATCCCCGCCGTGGTCATCAACAACCCGGCGGTCGATTGGAAGCCGGTGAGCAACACGGTTGCACCCGCAGCAGTGCAGGACGTGGAGGGCGCGGCGCCTCCGGCCAAGGTGGAAAGCACACCGGAGCCCGACCGCCGCTACGCACACCTCCTGAAGATCTTTCAGGCAGAGCGCGAGGCTGACCCATACTATCCCACCATGCCGACGCTCATGGACCGTCGTTTCCAACGTGACCGCGAGATCCCGGAAGCAACCGTGGAGGAGCTCTTCAAGCAGGTCCTGACCTCTCCGGCGGTGGCGCGCACTGCTCGGCTCATTGAGAAGAGGCTGGGGCGCCCCTTGGAGCCGTTCGACATCTGGTACAACGGCTTCAAGCCGCGCAGCGCCTACAGCGAGGCGGAGCTGGACAAGATTGTCGGCAAGCGCTATCCGCATGCGCGCGCCTTCGAGGAGGACATGCCCAGGATTCTCCAGAAGCTCGGCTTTTCCGCCGAGCAGGCGCGCTTCTTGAGCGAAAAGATCACCGTCGACCCGGCGCGCGGACCCGGACACGCCTGGGAACCGGGCCGCAGGGCAGACCAAGCCCATCTGCGCACGCGCATCCCGCCCACGGGCATGAACTACAAGGGGTACAACATCGCCATTCACGAGCTCGGGCACAACTGCGAACAGGTCTTTTCGCTGAACAAGGTGGACCATACCCTGCTGCGCGGCGTGCCCAACACTGCCTTCACCGAGGCCTTTGCCTTCGTGTTCCAGGCGCGGGACTTGGAACTGCTCGGCCTGAAGCAGAAAGATCCCCTTGCTGAGCACCTGCGGACGCTGGACAACTTGTGGGCCACCTACGAGATCGCCGGCGTCGCGCTGGTGGACATGCGGGTGTGGCATTGGATGTACGAGCACCCCAACGCCAAGCCCGCCGAACTGAAGGAAGCCACCATCGCCATCGCCAAAGAGGTGTGGAACGAATTCTATGCCCCGGTCTTTGGCCAAAGGGATCAGCTCTTGCTGGCCATCTATTCGCACATGATTGATGCCGGCCTCTACCTGCCGGACTACCCGCTGGGGCACATCATCGCCTTCCAGATCGAGCAGTACTTGGCCAACAAGAACCTGGGGCAGGAAATGGAGCGGATGTGTCGCCTGGGGTCAATCACGCCTGAGGCCTGGATGCGGGCAGCGGTGGGCGCACCTCTTTCGGCGCAGCCACTGCTGGAGGCGGCAGAACGTGCGCTCAGCGTGCTTGCGCCGTAGCGTCGCCCGGGGGCGCGGACGGCTACCTCGCCCGGGAGTGGCACCGCTCGGCACTTGCTTCGCGCTCAGCGTAGTCGTGGCTGTGGTGGTCTTCTTCGCCGCATGCGGCAAGAGGCCACCGGAGCCGGTGGCGGTTATTGCCCGCGCCCCGCAGGGCTCCGAACCTCTGCCCGAAGCGGTGGCGACCCTATCCTCGCTGGGGTTCACTGTCGCTATCGTGACGCACCACGACGAGACGGCACTGAGGGCCGCGTTGGATGCAGCACAGAAGGTCGGCCTCAAGCTCTTTGTGGGAGACCCGCGCCTGCTCACCTGGGACTTTCCCCTCGACTCTGCTCTGGCTCAGGCAGAGCGGATGGCTGGTCGCTTGGCGCCTCACCCGGCGTGCGCGGGCTACTGGCTGGGGACTGTGGCGGACACCGCGCTTTTCCGCCGCGCCGCGACCCTGAGGCAGCACCTGGCTTCCCGCGATCGCATGCACAAGGTGCTGGTGGGCCTGACCGGCTACGGGCCTGACCAAACGCGCCGCCCGGTGCGCTACACTCTGCAGCCGCTGGAGCAGTTCGCTGCCATTGTCCGCCCGCCAGTCATCCCCTTCGACCAACAGGGAATCGAGGGTGGGGCACCGGCGCCGGACTTTTTTGCCAATCTCGCTGCTGCCAGGGAGGCGGCGCTCGCCGCACGACTTCCCTGGTGGGGGACGGTCTTTGAAGCCCACGGCAGCGACGACATGGGCCCGCGCGATAACTACCTGCGCTTCCAGGCGATGTGCCTTTTGGCGCATGGCGCTACTGGCGTAGAGTACGTGCTCGACTGGGCAACCCTGCGTGCCTGGGGTGCCGCACGCGGCCCTCTGCCACCGGCGGCCCGCGCCGTTGCCGAAATCAACGCTACCGTGGCAGCATGGTCGCCAGTCCTGTCGCGCACCAGGTCTGTGGCGGTGTACCATAGCGACCCGGTGCCTACCGGAGGGCAGCGCGTCAACTTGCAGGGCATTGTCTACAGAATCGATGGTGACTTCGTCACGCTGGGGCTCTTCCGGGGCAAGAGCAGGCGGGACCAGTACGTCATGGTGGTCAATCGCAACTACAGCAGGGGGGCCAAGCCGAAGCTCTTTTTCAGTCGCCAGGTGAAGGGCCTGCAGGAAATCGCCCCAGAAGGAGTCACGCGCCAGGTCGTCCGCTTTGCTCCAGAGGAGAGTTCACGCGCATTGGCGGTGTTGCTGAAAGCGGGAGGTGGCCGCCTCTTCCGCCTGGTCACCTGAAAGCGACTTTCACAGCACCAGGATGTGCACAGGGCGGCTGGCTACCACGCCGTGCTCGGTCTCCGCTTTGACCTGGAAGCAGTGCCTGCCTGGCACGAGTCGCCAGCGCGCGCGGAAGGGATGGGCCACCGTGCACAAGAGGGAGTCGTTCACCCACCAGGAGACAGTCTTCACGCCCTGGGGAAGCACCGCTTCGAGGGACAGGGTCTGATACTCGGGCCGGAGCACCGGGTCGATCTTGTAGATGTCGCCGTTGTCAGGGAAGGTGATGACTGGGAGTTGCCGGTCAAGGGAAGAACCCTCCGGCTTCTGGCCTAGCGAAGCGCGCGGTGGCCTGGGCACGCCTGCCTCCACCAGCCAACTCTCGTAAAGAGCTGGCCAGACCTCATACACCCGCAGTTCGGCGCGGCCCCCTGCTCCATTCTCCTGGTGGTGCACCACAAATGGCTGATGGACGGCGCACGTACGAGTGGGTTCTGTGCCGGCGATAAACACCTCCCGCACCGTGCCCCGGCAGTAGGGGCCAGGCAATTCCCCGGAGCGCGCGCAGATTTCCCGCTCCGTCAGACCAGGCGGCGCGACAAAGGGCTCTGGCCAGCTTTCGCGGTGGAGAAGGAGCATGATGTCGCGGAAGAGGAGTCCGGCCCCGGTGATTCCCGACACCTTGTGCATCGCCTCGCCGCTAAAGTTCCCCACCCAGACGCCCACGGTGTAGCGCGTGGTGTAGCCGACTGCCCAATTGTCCCGATAGTCCTTAGAAGTCCCCGTTTTTGCCGCACAGGGGAAGGGCAGTTCCAAGGCGTTTCCCTCGCCAAAGGCCCCGACCCGCGCCTCACGGTCGGCCAAGATGTGCGTCAGGAGGTAGGCCACTTGCGGGGAGAAGATCCTCGAGGAATCGGCACCTTGCTGGCCGAGCAACACCTTTTCCCGGCGCAGTATGCCGCCACAAGCCAGAGCGCAGTAGGCCCGCGTGAGCTCCAGCAGTGACACTTCGCCGTTGCCCAGCGTCAACCCCAGGCCGTAGTAAGTGGCCGGCTTGGTGAGGCTGGCAAAGCCTGCGGCACGCAGCTTCGTCAGGAGGAGCTCGGTGCCCAGCTCCTCCAGCAGGCGCACGGCCGGCACATTGTAGGAACAGGCCAGAGCCACACGCAGGCGCACCGGCCCATGGAAGAGACGATCGTAGTTGTGGACGCGAAAATCGCCTCCGGCGGTGGCTGCGTGGGTCTCGATGTCCGGCAGAATATCGGCGGCGGTGTGGCCATGTTCGAGCGCCAAGCCATAGGTGAACGGCTTGATGGTAGAACCTGGCTGGCGCAGGGAAAGGCAGCCGTTCACTTGCCCGTGGTTCAGCTCGTCAAAGTAGTCGGCCGAGCCGACCATGGCCAGTAGCGTGGCGTCCCGGTTGTCCAGCACCACAGCCGCAGCATTGGTGACGTTCTTGTCGGCCAGCAGCCGCACGTGGCTGCGCAGCAGCAGCTCGAGCTTCTGCTGCAAAGAGAGGTCGATGGTTGTCCGCACGGTGCCCGCCTCGGGCAGGTGGAGGGCCTTGCGGTTGACGAGCAGCCAGTCGCAGAAGTGCGGGGCAGCAAGGGAGCGTTCCGCAGGGCTGAAGGTGAGCTCTGCGGCGCGGGCCTCAGCAAACCGGGCGCTGTCAATGGCTCCGCAGCGCAGCATCGCCCGCAGCACAAGCTCCTGGCGGCGCTTAGCTGCGCCGTAGTTTCGATATGGGTCATACCTGGCTGGCGCCTGGGGCAGTCCAGCAAGGAGCGCCGCCTCCGCCAAGCTGAGGTGCAGGGCTGGCTTGGCGAAGTAGAGCCGGGCAGCAGCCTCCGCACCGACGGTTCCGTTGCCGTACGGCACGCGATTCAGGTACTGGGTGAGTATCTCCTCCTTGCTGAGGGCTAACTCCAATTTGAGGGCCAAGGCCATTTCCACGGGCTTTGCCCACCAGCGGCGAGGAAGGTGGTACACCGCCCGGGCCAGTTGTTGCGTGAGAGTGGATGCGCCGGACACGACGCGCCGGGCGCCGAGCGCTTGCCTCGCCGCGCGCATCACCGCCAGCGGATCGACGCCCCAGTGCTGAAAGAAGCGATGGTCTTCCACCGCAATCGTCGCCTGAACCAGGTACGGCGAGACCTCGCGCAGTTCGACCCACTGCCCGCGCCCGCCAGAGCCGAGCACGCGCTCCTGGAGCAGCCTGCCCTGGCGGTCGGTGAGACGCAGGCTGCTGCCGCTCTTCCGCTCCGCCAAGTCCCGTGGCAGCGGGCTGACGAGCAGCGCCAGGGCCATCAATGCCAGGACGCCCGCCCCGCCCCGTGCCACCCAACTTTTCAACTTTGGCCTCGACATGCTCCCAAAACCGGGCCTTGCTCCGTCGCACCGGAAGCCGCGCGACGGTCTACCTTGTGCTCCGCACGGTCACACGCGTGCCTGCCAGCCTGCCAAAGACTTCCGGTTCGTACATCTGCGCTGCACAGGTGGGAGGCATGCCAAAGTCGCCGATGGTAGTGGCGCGCGCCAGGTAGGTGTAGGTGTGTACCCCTGCACGCAAGTAGTCCGCGAACAACAACACCCGGTCGTCGTGCAGCTCCGCATGGCTGAAGCCACCCCAGGTGCTCTCCTCCCATGCGCCGGAAGTCAGTTCTGCGACCTGTTCCGCCTCGGCTGCAGCGGTCTGCAACGAGATGTTCACCGCCTCCATCCCGGCGGGCAACGGATCATCCACCACCACGAAGGTCCGGCCTTGCGGCGTGATGACTTTGAGCTCCACCTTGAGCAGCGTTCCCGGGGCAAAGGAGAGAGGCTGCCCCAGCGACTGTCCGGAGAGTGGAGTGATCGCCTTGACCACGGTGAGTCCCTCGTCCCTGGTGGGCAACGGAGCGCTGGGGTAGTAGTTCATGCGCAGGCCGTAGTAGAGCTGACCCGTCCCTGACTTCTGCACGTCCACCGGCAGGCGCTTTCCCTTGGTTAGTTCATCCAGGCCCACAGTTGCGCGCCTGGTTGCCAGTTCTCGTCCGGCAAAGGTTTCGCTGAGCACACTCTTGCCGGCGATGCGTATCTGGGCCTTGAAGTTGGCCGGCTCCTTCTCGTAGATGGCAAAATAGCGGGCCAGTGCCATGAGTGCGAACACGTTCTCCTGCGTGGTGCGCCACAACCCGTTTTTGCGCTGTGCCATCAGCCACTGCACGACCTTGTGGTCCAGGGGGAAGCCGCCGCGGGCTTCCAAGAGTGCCTCCAGCACCACTGCCGTCGTCCGCACATCCGAATGGAAAATCCACACCAGCTCACCAGGCTGTTCTTCCTCGAAGTGTGCCGAGGTGGGATCCACCCGGACGCTGTTGAGGAGAGCCTCGGCGAGCTCTTGCTGGCGCTCCTTGGCAACGCCGGCAGCCGCAAGTGCCCTGAGCAGCATCGCTTTGCCAAAGAGGGGCAAGCGCCCACGCTGTTCATACAGGTGATCCAGGTATCCTTTGTCGGGCTCGCCGGCCCGCGCCAGCACGTACGCCGCCAGCACCTTGCTGGTCAGCCATGCGCGCTCTGGCAGTGTATAGGGCGAGGCCCCCGGCTTTTCGCGAAGAAAGGCCCGCAAGTACTTTAGGCCCTGCCGCAAGACCTTTTCGTCCACCTTGTAGCCGCGGGCGCGGGCCTCGACCATTGCCTGCAGGGCATAGGCCGACACGAAGGGCGCCACCCGGCGCTCACCCGGCCAGTAGGAAAAGCCACCGTCGGGGAGCTGGTAGGCCCGAAACTCGCTCAGGGTCCGGCTGACCACCTCGGCAAAATCGGCACCTGCCAGGGCGGGCAAGTCGAACGCCCTCACCAAGTCGCCCGCAACTATCATGGGCAGCACGGAAGACGTGCGCTGCTCAAGGCAGCCATAGGGATAGGTGAACAGGTACTCGGCACCCGGTGCAAGTTCGGTCATGGCCGTGGAGGAAGCCCAAACGTCCAGACTGCCCATGCCGGGCATAGAGTTCACCGGCACTTCTACCGCCTCGCTCACTCTTCCCTCGGTGCGCCCGGAAGTAGCCACACTCTCTTTGGGTTGCGGTTCCTGGAGGGGTATTGCCACGCGCACGGCATCGCTCAACCCGCCCATGCGCGCGGAAAAGGTGAAGGCAGCCATGCCTGTCTTTTGCACCTCAACAGGAAAGCGCACCTCTCTGGCCTGTCCTGGGGGGACAGTGACTTGTACCGTCGTCTTGTCCTTGAGGAGCACGCCTTCGGCCTCTACGGCCACCTGCACATCGCCAGGAGCTGCCGTCTGATTGTGAATGACCGCCCCGGCTTCGAAGGCGTCTCCCACCCGGGCGAATCGCGGCAGTGCTGGCTGTACCATCAGCTCCTTGTTTACGACCAACTCGCATTGGCCACGACCGAAGCGGCTGTCCTTGCTCTGCGCCACGGCCATGACCACAAACCGAGTCAGATTGTCCGGCAGCTGAAATTTGACCACCGCCTGCCCGTTGGCATCGGTGAGCAGCTCGGGATTCCAGTACGGCGTGAGGACAAAGCGCGAGCGCAAAGCCTGGGCGGCAACTCCCCGAAGTTCGCCGCCATCGCCGCCGCGATCCTCGCCCTTTTCGCCATAGTTCCGCTGCTCCACCACGTGCAGCCGCGTCTCGGCAGTCTGCACGCTGAGCGGGCGCGGTCCGTAGAAAGCAGAGAATGGATCGGGCAAGCGGTAACCGGTGAGGTTCAGCACCGCAGCGTCCACCACTGCCAGCGTCACCTCGCCGCTGACTGGGGACCCGGCCGCGTTGCGCAGGCTGACGTTCACGGTCACCTCCTGGCCCGGGCGGTAGGACGTGCGGTCAGTCTGCACCTCCACTTGCAGGTGGCGCGTGCCAGGATCGACAGTGAGGCCCACATAGCCGATCTTGAAGGCCGGTCTCCCCACATCTTCACCCTCTGCTGAGAAGACGTGGCTGGCAGTCCGTCCCTTGAGCAGAATGACCGAAACGAAAACATTGGGCAGATCTTGCTCCTGGAGGGCGATCTCGATGCGTGGGGCAGTGCCCTTCACGTGGCGGACGAAGTGGCGGAGGACCGTTTCCCGCTCCACGGTGACAAGTGCCTCTGCCTCCTCGAAGGGCGACTTGACCAGAATGCTCGCCACCTCCCCTGGCCTGTAGGAAGCGCGTTCGGGCACCAGCTCCAGCAGGTCGTCGTCGCGCCTCTCCCAGGCGACGTACTCCCTGCCGCTGGCGTAGACAGGCGCCCACGTGGTCACCTGGTTGCCGCGACGATCCAGCCCCTCGGCGCAGAGAAAGTAGCTCCCCGCACTGGTGAGCAGGAAGGAAAGCTGCCGTGGCTCCTCGCCAGTCACCACGTATGCCGAATCCACCACCGTGTTCACCGCCTTGCTGATCCACTCGTAGCGCCCGCCCACGCCGGCCTTGCGCACCGAATGGTGTTGCCGCTTCACCAGGGTCAACCGTACCTTCACCCCTGGCACCACTTTGCCTTCGCCGTCAAGGGCCACTACCTTGTAGTTGAGCGGCTGTCCTTCCCGCGCCATCGTCGAGCTTAGCTGTATGCCAATGGAAAACTCTCCGGGATGCAGCGTGGCACTGGCAGAGCTACTCACGTGCTGGCGGCTGGCGCTCTCCACATCAGCGGAAACGGTGACCTGCATGGGAGACTTGAGGCCGAGGCCGCTGAGAGGTGCAGAAATGCGCAGGACCCCGGTGTTGTCCAGTTTGCCCTGACCGGCACTAAGCAGGCGCGTGCGCGGCTCTGCTGCCTGCTCTTCCTCCTCCATCATCCACTCTTGGACGCCGAAGAAGTAGCCGTCGTAGCCGGGCGGCGTGAAGCTGCTCGGGTAGAGGCGCACCCACCACTCCACTGGCTGTTGTGACATAGCCCCGCCAAACAGGTAGACCCCTGTGACCGTTGCCTGGAGAGTGTCGCCGACTATGTACTGCGCGCGCTCGGTGCGCACCTTCACCTCACACTCCGCCGGACGATATGCCTCCACGCGAAACACGCCCTCGGCAATTGGCTGCACATATACCCCCTGTGGCGGTTTGGCACGGGAAGAGTCCACCGTGACCCGGTAGTAGCCAAGGGGAGCCTCCTCGGGCACTGCGTAGTCGAATGCCAAGGAACCGAACTCGTTCAGGGCGGCGGGCTGGTCCCAGACCACTTCGCCACGCGAGTCGAAGACCTTGACCTGCGGGCGGAGTCGTCCCGGCACCTGCCACTCCTCTCGCACCTTTTCGCGAATGACGCCTTTGACGTGCACCGTATCGCCGACGCGATAGATGCTGCGGTCGGTGAACAGGATTCCCTCAAAGCGCTGCGGCTCAGCTTGCCAGTCATACTCGATGCCAAACCGGTAGGGGTAGATGCCGGTTCCCCAATCCGAGGCCGTATAGGCCACGTCTCGTCCGTGGTACACAAGGGCCCAAAGCCGAGGCTTCTCCCACGCCCGCTTCGGCACAATGCCCAGCCGTTTCCAGCCGGGGGCAGTGGCCAACCCTTGCGCGTCAGTGGTCGCCTTGTAGTAGACCAGGTTGTCATCGCCCCGCAGCTCGACCACTGCTCCTGAAACGGGGGAGGCGTCGGCCAGGCGCGTCACGTACACCAAGACGTCATAGGGCGAGAACTTGGCGGTGACGCCCAGCTCGGTCACTTGCAGCAGGGCCTTGCACACCTCGTGACGGGGGTCGGGCAGCTGGTTGTCCACCTGAACAAAGACCAGCCCGTGGGTGGCGCCGGCCAGCACCCAGTCCACGTTGATGGGCACTAACTTGCGCTCGTTGCGCTTCCCCGGCAGTTTCCAGATGCGATCCACCAGGAAAGAGCTCGCCGGTCTGGTGAAGCTGGAATTGAACAGCTCGGGCTGGAGCAGAAGAGGGATGAGGGAGTCGGGGACCACCCGCGCCAACTGCAGCCGCACGCTGGGGAGGTTCACGTACTCCATGGGATACCGACGGTCGCCAAGTGCCTCCAAGACGCCTGGGCCCGAGGTCATGATCAGCCGGCTGGAGTAGGGTCCGGTGGTCAGGCGCAGTCGCGCCCCGCCCACCAACCGATTGCCGTACACGTCGGTGAGTGAATCATCGATGACTACCTGGTAAGCCGTGTCAGGCAGGAGAGGAAACCACAGATCCACAGTTTCCAGGTAGTAGATGCGCTCGAAATACCTTTCCGGGATTTCCACTGGCGGCGCAAAGTGGAGATGCCTGACCAGGTCAGCAGGAGTAACAGGATTGCTGAATTTGAAGGAAAGCGGCTCTTGCGGGTCGTGACCTATCTGCTCTTTCAGCTCCAGGAGGCGTAAGTCGCCGTACGTCTGGAACCTGATCTTTTGCTCACGCAGGAGACCGAGAGAGCCCTGGGCAGCCAGCAGCCCCTCTTTGAGCACAACCACATACGCGGTCTGGCGCCGCAGGGGCGCTTTCGGCCACAGCATGAGGACGGTGGAACTGTCGCCTCGTACGCGCCAATCGCCCTGGAGCTCCTGAGCACTGGGATGTGAAACCGTAAAGGAAACGGGGCGCCCGGTCTTTTGCTCCCTCCAGCTCAGATATGGCGTAGCCCTGGCCGGCGACATGGGGATGTTGAAGAACAGGACCACTGCCTGCTCCAGCAGCACCCCAGAAGCGCCGTCCTCCGGCTGCACGTTGGTGAGCTGGGGGCGCGGGGTCTCGAATTCCCATACAACTTCCTGGGCAAGGGCCTCACCACTCAGCGCCGTGACGCCCGCCGGCACCTTCACCGTGAAGCGCGTGGCATAGGGCAGCGTATCCCTTGGCACAAAGGCGAGCGAGGTTGTGCCCAGCCAGCGATAGGTGCCGACAAGAGGCGGTTCGATGAGTAAGGGACCCTCGGTCGCCACCTCGCCAAGGGCCTGCAGGGGAACCATCGGCTGGTTGAAAGTCACCACGATACTGCGACAGTCGCCAAGCGAGGTAACTGGCCCCTTGGGGGTGGTGGCCACCACCGCAAGCGGCTCTTGAGGCGAACTGCGGGCGCCCCCCATTGTGCCGGCACCAATAACCAAAGCCAGCAGTGCAGCGACTCCGGGCCACTTCATCGGTGTACCCTCCTTTAGTGACGCGGCGCACATGCTTTCATCGTGCGGAAGGGCAACAATTCACCCGCGAGGCCAAACCGCTTGCCTCGTCGGCCGGACTCTCATGCCCCTCTCCCCGTGGTCAGGACGCACGATGTGTCTCTCCGCCGAATGCTCGTGAGGAAAGTTCGTGGTGGGTTAGCTACTCAGGACCCCATCCCCCATCTTGCAAAGTTCTGGCTTAGAAACGGATTTTCCGCTTGCTGGCCTGGTCAGGCGCACCTTGGTCGCGCAACGGGGCGCCGCTGTGCTTGTTGCAGTAGGCAGTCGGGGCCTGTTGGCGCGGGAATACCTCCGAGACGATCTCCGGGCAGCTCTCCGTAGCCAGGAGCTTGGTCTCGTTGCAGATTTCCACCCGCACCACCGACTCGGGCATGACAAAGTCTTCCACCGGGAGCTGCAAGGTGTCGTGGGCTGCCTTCATGAAGGGTGCCCAAATAGGAAGGGCCGCCACTGCGCCGGACTGACCGCCGCCCAGGGTCACGGAGGGGTCATCGACTCCCACCCACACGCCTGCGGCAATCTGCGGCGTGAAGCCGATGAACCAGGCGTCGGAAAACTCGTTGGTGGTGCCGGTCTTGCCTGCGGCTGGCCGAGTGAAGCCGTACACCGTGCGCGCCAGACGTCCCGTGCCCCAACCCATATCCAACACGCTGCGCATCATGTCGGTGATGATGTAGGCGCTCCGCTCGGACAGCACCTCCTGCGGCACCGGGTGGTACTCTTCCAGCACGTTGCCGAATTTGTCCTCAACGCGCAGGATCGCCAGCGGGCGCATCAGCACACCCTTGTTGCCGAAGGCGGCGAACGCAGCCACCATCTCTAAGGGAATGACCGTCTCTGCGCCGAGGGCTAAGGCCGGCACCGGCGAAAGCGGCGTGCTGATGCCCAGCCGCCTGGCGTACTCCACCACCACCTCGGGGGGAACAGCCTCCAGGATCAACCGGGCGGTCACCAGATTCAACGATCTGGCGAGGGCCTCGCGCAAGGTGGTCTTGCCTCCCACGGAGCCGTCGTAATTGGACGGCGTCCAGCGCTTGCCGCCGGGCACGTCCAGCACCACCGGTTGGTTGAGCAGCTCATAGCACGGCGGGTAGCCATTGTCGATGGCCGCCAGGTAGACGAACGGCTTGAAGGCCGAGCCCGGCTGGCGGTGCGCCTGTGTGGCGCGATTGAACTCCGATTCGCGAAAATCGCGCCCACCCACCATGGCCAGGATGTATCCGGTGCTCGGCTCCAGGGCCACCAGTGCCACCTGCACCTTGGCCTTCTCGTTGAGCAGCGAGTCCACAAAGGCACGGTCGCGCATGAGCGTCCGTAGCCCGGTCTTCTTGAGGAGCGAAGGCGGCACCAGCTTGGCGAACTCGCTTTCCGGATGGGCAAGAATCCAGGCGCGCTGCCGCGCCTCCACGGTGCGGATGTGACCAGCAATAGCGCGATTGGCGCACGCCTGCACCCTGGTGTCCAGCGTGGTGAACACGCGCAAGCCGCCCGTGTAGATGTCCATCCCATAGCGCGCAATGAGCTCCCGCCGGACGTGCTCCGCAAAGTAAGGGGCTAACTCCTGCTCCACCGGCTCGCGGCTCACCACGCCCAAGGGGGCCTCTATTGCCGCCCGGTACTCCTCTTCGCTGATGTACTTGAGGTCCCGCATGCGCCGCAAGACCAGATTGCGGCGACTCAGGGCGCGCTCTGGGTACCTGAAGGGCGAATAGTACCCGGCATTGGGCAGCAGGGCGGTGAGGAGCGCTGCCTCGGGCAAGGTGACCTCCTGGATGTGCTTGCCGAAATAGTAAGAGGCAGCCGCCTCCACGCCATAGACACCCGGCCCCAGGTAGGACTGATTCAGGTACATTTCCAGAATCTCGCGCTTGCTGTAGGTGCGCTCGATCTGGATCGCGGTAAAGACCTCTTTGATCTTGCGGCTGATAGACTTTTCCTTGGTCAAGTAGAGATCGCGGGCTAACTGCTGCGTGAGCGTGCTGACCCCGCGCGGTGTGCGCATACGCAGCACGCCACTGAAGGCGGCCTTTACCCAGCGCTGCGGCACCACTCCCCAATGATGGAAGAAGCGATGGTCTTCCGAGGCCAGTACGCTCTTCCACACATAGTCCGGCATGCTCGCCAAGGGCACCAGCACCCTGTTCTTTACGTAGAATTCTTTGAACACCTGCCCATCGGCCGCGTACAGCTTGGTGGAGAGCTCGGGACTGTACTCCTCCAGTTGCTTCAACGAGGGCAGTTGCCGCGTGAGGGCAAGCAGGTATGCCGCAAAGCCCAAGATGACCACGACCAGCATTATCGCCACCGGGCGCCGCCATCGTGGCCCACGTTGCTCCTCGCCGCTATTGCGCGAGACTGTCGCCTGCAGTGAACGTCTGAACTTCCTTTTCATAAAGCCTCTCTATCAAGAAGTGGCGGGGCTGCGCCCGCACGCTTCCGCAATCTCGTCACAAGACCTCTCCCCCCGGCAACAGCAAGCTGCTGGGACACGGCGACCGAAAGCGCTGCCCAGCAGTCTCGGTTATCGCTCAGCCACCGGGAGTGCCACCTGCACAAGGGTGGCCGCACCCTGCTCCGCTGACCAACCCTTGAGCCAGACCCCTCCCTGGTCAATTACGCCAAAAGAAAAGTGCGAAATCCAGTCCCCTGGGTTGAGGTACACCCCTCCGTCAAGCTGCTGGCACACTGGCTCATGGGTGTGAGCCAACACCACCACATCGAACCCCTGCCGCAGGGTCTGCTGCGCAAATGCGCGATAATCCTCCTGCCCGGAGAATTCCCGCTGCGCGCCATGGTTGCGGCTGAGCTCCGAAAAGAACTCGGCGATGGGCACCCCCACGTCGGGGTGGACCGTCCGGTACAGGGCCGTGGCTATCCTGTTTTGCAGCACGCGCTTCAAGAGCCGGTAGCCGCGATCCTTGGCGTAGAGCCCGTCTCCGTGGGAGACAAAGACCCTCTGCCCGGCCACCATCGCCAGCAAGTGCTGCGGGTGCACGGCCACGCCCACTTCGCGCGTGAGGAAATCGCGCATCCAGAAATCGTGGTTGCCCGCCACGTAGTGCACTTGGGTACCTGACCGCACCAGCTCGGACAGAGCGCACAGCGTGCGAAAGTAGCGATTGACGACTGCGTGCCGATATTCGAACCAGAAGTCAAACAGGTCGCCGCAGATGCACAGCATGGCGAAACACGGTGCCGCCTGTGCGAGAAAGCTATGGAGCCGGGCGCTCTTTTCCTGTTCAGTGGCGCTACCGCCGCCGCGCAGGTGCGCATCAGCGATGAATGCAGCATGGGGCACAGAAATCATCTTCGGCGCGATCCATTCTTCACCGGGCGGCTAAATGTAAGGAACCGCCCGACAATTGTCAAGTCTTTCTTGGACCCGTGAGCTCGGTGCGTGGGTCGAGCCAGAAGCCACCCGCACTGCCGGCAAAAAAGAGCGCCCGTCCCATAATTGTCGCTCGGACGGGCGTCCTGGAACGAGTCCTCGTGCCTGCCGCCCCCGTATGCAGGCCTCAATTGCTCACCGCCTCGGTCCGTCCCTCCTCGCGTGGGCCTTCGCGGCGCACCTGCTTGCGACCGATCTCGGTGAAAGTCAGGTTGCCCCCTTTGTGGCCGATGCGAATGCGGCTACCGTCACCGAAGCGGCCACGCAGGATCTCCTCGGCAATGGGGTCTTCGACCATCTTCTGGATGGTCCGCCGCAGCGGCCGCGCGCCAAACACCGGGTCGAAGCCCTTGGTGGCCAGCAGTTCCCGCGCCCCTTTGGTCAACTCCACCTCGATGTCGCGATCTTTCAGCTTCGTCGCCA
>JACIZP010000034.1 GCA_014359355.1 Calditrichota bacterium
TAGTGCCATGTCATCGGGGAGTGTGCTCGTGTGCTCGCTGAGCCAGGTTGCCGTCGCTTGGATTTCCCGAGGCATCCGCTGCGCCTGCGCGCGATTGGTGTTGAGGCCGACCCCGAGGACGGCAAACTTGAGGCGGTCGCCGATGAGCTCGGTCTCTGCCAAGATTCCGCAAAGCTTCTTCCCAGCCACCAGTACGTCGTTGGGCCACTTTAGCTGGGCCTTGACACCCGTGACTTTGGCGATCGCTTCGGCCACTGCCAGAGCAGCCGCCAAGGAGATGAGGCCACAGCGCTGGGGTGCAAGCTTCGGGCGCAGTACCAAGGAGAACCAGAGGCCCGCGCCTGGCGCCGAATACCAAGTGCGACCGGCACGGCCTCGGCCGGCAGTCTGTGCCGAGGCAAGCACAAGACAGCCATGGGGTGCGCCTTGGTGGGCGAGCTCCCGCGCCACCTCGTTGGTGGAAGTGACCGACGCGAAGAACTGCGCCGTTCGTCCGAGGTGCTTGGTCTTCAACAGCGTGGCAAGTCTCGCCTTGTCTAGGGCAAAGCGTGGGGAGAGATGCATTTTCGGCTCAGCTTGCGCTTGTGAGCGTATACCGGACTTGGGTTAGCTCCTCCTGTAAAGCCGATCCGCCAGCGGTGCGCTTGGTTCTCATTGTCTGTTCACTCCAGTGCAAGTTGCGCTGTGAGGGTGTCTTCGCTGCTCCAGCGGGTGGTACTGACGATGAACCTCGCGCAGGTACTGGCGGTCGATGTGCGTGTAGACTTGCGTCGTGCTGATGTCCGCATGACCCAACATCTCTTGCACCACGCGGAGGTCGGCTCCTCCTTCGATCAGATGCGTGGCAAAGCTGTGCCGCAAGGAGTGAGGGGAAACCTCTTTGCGAATGCCTGCCGCGCGGGCGTATTTCTTCATGATTTCCCACACCGCCTTCCTAGTCAGTGGATTGCCACGCACTCCGATAAAGAGTGCATTTCGCGAACGCGCCAGCTGGGCGTAGCGGGGGCGAACCTCACTCACGTACCGCTGCACCCAAAAGATAGCTTGCTCGCCGATCGGGACAATGCGTTCCTTGCCCCCCTTGCCGAACACGCGCACCAAACCTTCCTCCACCAGGATATCGGAGAGCTGCACTGCCACCAACTCGGAAACGCGCACTCCTGTCGCGTAAAGAAACTCGAGAATTGCCCGATCGCGTACGCCCAAGGGTTCGGCGGCGTCCGGCTGCTCCAGAAGGCGTTCCACCTCGTACTGGTCAAGCACAGTGGGGAGCACTTGTGCCCTCTTGGGCAGGCGCGTCGTTTCCGTTGGGTCAGTTTCGGCCAGTTCCTCGGCGACCAAGAAGCGGTGGAACATTCTGATGGCAGAAAGGTTGCGCGCCACCGAGGTGACGCACAGGCCGACCGCAGCCAGCGCTTCTAAGAATTCGGTCACCATGGCGGGGCGGACGTCGTCTGGCGCGCTCACGTGCCTGCTCTGGAGAAAATCGACGTACCTTTCTATGTCGTGGCGATAGGCCAGGAGCGTATTGCGCGCCATCCTCCGTTCGACCACCAGGTAGTCGAGGAACTCTTCGACGAGCTGTTTCATCGTGCGTTGTCCACGGCCCGCGCCCGTTTTAGCCCCGGGCAGGCGCGCACACAGAGTCCGCAGATGTAGACGCCCAGACTCTTGCTCTTGGCGAAAGCCCGCACCTGGTCGTAGCATCGTTGGAAAGCGAATTCCTCGCGCGTTTCGCCGATGGCATGTACCGGACAGGCGGCGATGCAGGCGCGGCACTCGTTGCAGCTGAAGGGTAGAGGTTCAGTGTTGGGCACTGGCATGTCGGTGAGCACGGTCACCAGGCGCACCTGCGCACCAAAGGCAGGGGTGACCAGGAGATTATTGCGCCCCAGCCAGCCAAGACCGGCTGCAACTGCCACGTGACGGTGCGACAGGTGGCCTGTCTGATGCTGCCAGTCTACCACTTGGGAGGCAGGTACCGGAACCGCTTGCCACCCGTGCTGCTGAAGCAACCCGGCAAGGAGGAAGGCCAGTCTGTCCAAATGGGCGTTGGCCTGGCGATAGTGCCACTTGTAGAGCAGGGTGGGGCCGTCGCGGAGGCCATCAAGCACGGCCTTAGACAGGCGTACGGCGACGGACAGTGCATAGGGTAGCCCTTCCGCCTCACCAGGCTCGAAATGGAAAGTGTCGCGCACGCCGTTGATGGGGCATGCACCGAAGAGCGCAGCGCCGTTGTTCATGGCAAATGAGCGCAAGATGGGGAGGAGCTCTTGTGGAGAAGCCCTTTCCACACCTGGCCTCATCCGCTACTTGGACTCAGGCAGAAGGTGCTCGGTGAGCGAAAGAGCGATTCCCGAGAGCATGACCTCCGGACCGAGCTGGGTAAAGTCCCCAGATAGCAGGCTTGCGTCCACATTGGCGTACAGTGAACAGCCAGCCTCCTTTTCGACGATCAGCCCGGCCAATCGGCCCTGATGCTCGGCGACGAAAGTGACTTCCCCCAACACTTCGCTCACCACATACCCCGTGCAGAAATGGAGCTGGAGGTGGGTGTTACTTGTGTAGACGGAGATGAGGTTCCCCTCTTTTTCACCGATGGGGATGTCGGGGTAGATCTCCAGCGACAGCCTGCGGCCGTCTTCCCTGTTCTCCAGGAAAAAGCGGTAGTTGTTGGCCATCCGCTTGGGCTGGACGCCCAGGACCTTGGCGATCTTGTCGATGTCCTTCTTCGCAAACACGCGCTTCATGCGTATCCTCACCCGCGTGGGGCTACTCTCTTGCGGCGGAAGTTGTCGTCCACGCCCATCTTCCCGGTGGCCAGCTCACTGCGAGGCTTTGACCTTGATGACCTTGATGGCCTTTGGCCCCTTCTCGCCGCTGACGCTGGCAAAGTACACCTCGCAACCTTGCTCCAAGGTGCGGAAGCGTTCTTCCTGGATGGCGGTGAAGTGAACAAACACTTCCAGGCCATGCTCATCTTCGATGAACCCATAGCCCTTGGTCGCGTCGAACCACTTCACGCGTCCGCGTCGCATGGGCAGCCCTGCCGTGGCCGAATGCTCCTTGTCTGCCAGTGGCCCCTGTGTGCTCAAGTCTGCGGAAAATATAGAGAATTGCTCCGTCATTGTCAAGATGATTCACCGGAGGGTGAGGCCGCATCTATTCCGGCAGGCGGCTGACCACAAGGTCAACGGTCTGGCCGGCCACTGCCGCTGTTCCTGCTGCCGGCGACTGGTCGATGATGGTCTCCGGCAGGAGCTTGTCCGAGACCTGGTAGCGCACCGCGCCCAAGGTCAGCCCGGCGCGCTGGATGACTCTTGTCGCTTCGGCCAGGGACTTGCCGATGAGCTGGGGGACGACGAACTGATCCGGTGCGGGCCCCAGGCTTACGGCAATGTCTACTTCAGTGCCCTGCTTCACCAGCTGGCCCTCAGGGATCGATTGTTCACAGACTACGTCGCTGAGATACTCGGTGGAAAAGACATACTCAACGTTGCGGAGCACGAGACCCTGGGCCGACAGGTCGAGCGCGGCGCTCCTCTCGGAGCGGCCTACCAACTTTGGCATGGTCACGAATCGCTCGCCTTTGCTGACGATCACGTAGACCCGCCTGCCCCGCTTGGCCGGGGCGCCTGGCTCCGGATTCTGGAAGAGGACAATCCCTGGCTCATGCTCGCTGTCGAACTGCTCGCCGGCCTTGACTATTTGAAAACCTTGCTGACTGAGTTTCATCTGCGCGCCGGCGTAGGTGAGGCCCACTACCTCAGGCACATACACATCACGACCATGCCGGGTGTACAGGGGCATGACGACGTTATCGCAGACGAGGTACAGCAGGACCAGCGCGCCGATCCCGGCGGCCAACCGTTTCAGTGCAGTGGTTATCATGTCCTTTCCTGGCAGTGCCTTTTCCTGACTTGATCTAAGAGCGCCGCACCAGACGCGCGGCGAAGCTGCCGTCTATTCCATGGTGGTGGGACGTGCGCACGTACCCTGCCTCGTCGACAAGTTCTGCGGGTACAAACTGAGCCGCATGGTCAAGCGCGAAGCCGGGGTGAGTGTCCAGAAAATGCTGCACCACCTGTTCGTTTTCGTCCGGCTCGATGGTACAGGTCGCATAAACCAGGATGCCGCCTACCGGCAGCAGACTTGCGGCACTGTTGAGGAGTTGCCGCTGCAGGGCGACCAGCATCGGGATATCGCCTTCGCGCCGCTGCCAGCGCAGGTCGGCGCGTTTGCCCAGTACCCCAAAACCGGTGCATGGTGCGTCGAGAAGGACGTGGGTGACTTCGCGCACCGCAGGCCGTTTGCCATCGGCCACCACCGGATGCACCCGCTTCAGCGACAGCCGCGCGCAGTTCTCGGCAGTCAGACGTGTGCGCAGCTTGCTGATATCTGCCGCAATGATACGTGCCTGGTCCCCAGTTAGTTCCGCCACATAGGTGGCCTTTCCACCTGGGGCCGCACAAAGGTCGAGCACGGTCGACTGCGGCGAGGCAGCGAGCAGGCGTGCGGGGAGTCCGGCGCTCACATCTTGCACGGAACACTTGCCCTCCCGCAGGATGTCCATGCGGCGCAGCTCAATCTGGTGACTCCTGACAACGATAAAGTTTTCATCGTAGGGCGAAGGCACTGCGTCAATGTCGCCACCCAAGCTCGCAAGGATTTCCTGCGGCTCGGCGCGCAGGCGATTCACCCGGATGGTGACCGGGGGCGTAGAGTTGTTGGCCTGGCAGAGCTGAATGGTTTCTTCGACGCCATACCGCTTCAGCCAACGCCGCACCAGCCACGCGGGGTGCGAGTAGCGCGTGCTTATGGCCTTCACCGGGTCGGCTTCGATGCTTGGCCAGGGGATGCTCTCCCTTTGGCGGATGAACGAGCGCAACACGCCGTTGACTACGCCCGCCCAGTTCTTTCCGGCGGTCTGCTGTGCCAGTTGCACCGCCTGGTCCACGGCCGCGTAATCCGGAACCCGGTCAAGCGCGAGGAGCTGGTAGAGACCCGTCTCCAGGATGGGCAGTATGGTGGTCGGGCAACTCTTGAGCCCTCTGTGGAAGAGGCGATCCAGGAGCCAATGAATGGTACCGAGCCAGCGGCAGGTGCCATTCACCAATTCGGTGGCTAGGGCGCGGTCGCGCGGCGTCAGAGGGGAGCGCAGCAGGGCATGGTCCAGGAGCAAGTCCAGGCGACCCTGCCCCTCGTGCCACTGGCGCAGCACGTTTACTGCCACCTCGCGCGGCGAAGCCGTCTGTCGTCGCCCAATGTTGGGCCTGGTGGTAGCCGGTGAAGCCCGACCATTACGTGCTCTCATCATCATTCACCTATACACTCTTGCCTAAGATTGTTCCAGCTTGCACGTTGTGACCCTGCAGGAACTCTTCGGTGGTCATCCGCCTTTTTCCTTCCGGCTGTACCTCCAACAGGGCCAATACTCCTTCCCCCGTCGCCACATGGATGACGCCACCTTTGCGGTCAACCCGCGCAATCTGGCCGGGGCGCTTGCCGTGCCCATAGGGCTTGAGTACCTGCGTCCGATACACCTTGAGCAACTTGCCTTCCAGGTACGTGAAGGCGCCCGGGAAGGGGCAGAGACCGCGCACCAGGTTGTGGACCTGCACTGCAGTCTTTCGCCAATCGATCTCGCACATTTCGCGGACAATCTTCGGCGCGCGGGAGGCTTCTCCCTGCTGCGGCTTGGGCACAGCCTTGCCCTCGGCAATGAGGTCCACCGTCTCCACCAGAAGCTCAGCGCCAGCCAGTGCAAGGCGATCGTGCAGTTGACCCGCAGTCTCCTCCGGCCCGATGGGCAGCTGCCTTTGCAGGATGATGGCACCGGTGTCCACCTTTTCCTCAATGAAAAAAGTGGTGACCCCCGTCTCTCGTTCACCGTTGATGATCGCCCAATTGATGGGAGCAGCCCCTCGGTATTTTGGAAGAAGGGAGGCGTGCAGATTCACCGTCCCTTTGGCGGGCATGGTGAACACCTCTGGCGGCAGAATGCGGAACGCAACCACAACGAAAAGGTCCGCCGCACAACGCCGCAGCTCTGCCAGAAAGAGCGGGTCGCTGAGCACTTCCGGCTGCAGGACCGGCAACTGGTGGCGACTGGCGCAGAGTTTCACCTGAGATGGCTGCAAACTGAGCCCACGCCCCCGCTCCCGGTCTGGGGTGGTGACCACTGCGATCACTCGATGCCGGCTCTGTTGGAGTGCCTCCAACGAAGGCACCGCAAACTCCGGCGTGCCGAAGAAGACTATCTTGAGTGCATTCATAGCCCTCCGCAGAGTGGTATCTGTGACTGGGTAGCGCCTACCGGCAGGCGGAAGTCGCCGGACTGATCACATCTTGTGCACGATCCTGTCCTTGGCCACCTCGACCTTGACATTCTCGGCGATCTTCAGGATGACGATGTTTTCCTGCTCCTTTTCGCCAACCACGACGCCGTAGATACCTCCTACCGTGAGCACCCGATCGCCCTTTTGGATGCTCGCCAGCATTTGGCGCACTTCCTTCTGCCGCTTGGCCTGCGGACGGATGAAGAAAAAGTACATGATGAGGATCAACAAGAAGATCCAGAGAAACATGCCCATGGCAGGCCTGCTGCCTGCCGAACCGGATGCGCTCAACATGAGCGCAGGAAGAAGAGCAGTCACGTCATCCTCCTTCAGTTTGATTCGCTTTCCTCTGTGCCGGAAAGGTACTGGGCCAAGAACTCTCGGCTCCAGGCTTCGAACCTCTCTTCGGCTATCGCTTTTCGCATTTCCGCCATGAGTCCCAGGTAGAAGGTCAGGTTGTGGATCGTGGCCAGCCGCAGAGCAAGGATTTCCTCCGCCTGGAACAGATGGCGGATGTACGCCCGGCTGAAGGTGCGGCATGCATAGCACTCGCAGTCTTCGTCTATTGGACGAAAGTCTTCACTGCAGATGGCGTTCTTGACCACCAGGGGGCCCCGACGAGTAAACACCGTGCCATTGCGCCCGTTGCGCGTCGGCATCACACAGTCGAAAAGGTCGATACCCAAGGCCACGCATCGAATCAGATCCTCAGGCTTGCCTACGCCCATCAGATAGCGAGGCTTTTCCGGCGGGAGCTGTTGGGCACACAGTTCAGCGACCTCGTATAGCGCGCTTTTGGGCTCGCCCACGGACAGACCCCCGATGGCATAGCCAGGGAACTCGAGCTCCACCAGCCGATCGCAACATTCCCGGCGCAGGTCGGCGTACGTGCTCCCCTGGACAATGGCGAAGAGACTTTGCTCGAAGGAGAAGAGCGGAGGGGTCTCCTCCCACCGCCTCTTGCTCCTCTCTGCCCAGCGAGCGGTCATCTCCATAGAGGTTCGCGCATAGCCCCACTCACATGGGTAGGGCGTGCATTCGTCCAAGACCATCGCAATGTCCGAGCCCAGAGCACGCTGCAGTTCCACCACCAGCTCTGGGGTGAAAAAGTGGTAGGAGCCATCAAGGTGCGATTGGAAGCGCACCCCCTCCTCGGTGACCTTGCGCAGCTCGGCGAGACTGAAGACCTGATAGCCGCCGCTGTCGGTCAGCACCGGCCGATACCACGCGGCGAAACGCTGGATGCCACCTGCTTTGCGTACCAGCTCCACGCCGGGGCGCAGATAGAGGTGGTACGTGTTGCTGAGAATGATCTGGGCGCCGCAAGCGACCAGGTCATCTGGCGACAGGGTCTTGACCGTTCCCTGTGTTCCCACCGGCATGAACGCGGGGGTATCCACCTCACCATGTGCCAGGTGGAGCACTCCGGTGCGCGCGGCCGAACTTGAATCTTTCTTCGCGATGGTGAAGCGCACTCGTCTCCCTAGGTGAGCAGCTCCTTAAGCGCCTGCTCGACGCGCTCGACGCCGGTGACGGCGACGCCTGCCACGCGTCGAGTGGCGCGCATGCTTGAGTGGGGGACCACCGCGCGCTGGAATCCCATGCGCTGCGCCTCTGCCAGGCGCTTATCCAGGTGGGCCACGGCCCGTACTTCTCCGCCCAAGCCCACTTCGCCCACGACTATTGCCTGAGGATCGACCACCTTATTCTGCATGCTCGAGGCGACGGCCACGGCAATGCCCAGGTCTGCGGCAGGCTCATCCAGGCGCACCCCGCCGGCCACGTTCACGAAAACATCAAAGGTGCCAAGACGGAGTCCAACCCTCTTCTCCAGCACCGCAAGGAGCAGGGCCACCCTGCGGTGGTCGACGCCTGAGCACGTGCGTTGCGGCACGCCGTAACTACTGGGCGCAACCAAGGCCTGGATCTCCACGAGGATTGGCCTGGTCCCCTCAAGAATGCACCCGACTGCGCTGCCGCTGGCATCGCCGCGTCGCTCGGAGAGGAAGAAGGCCGAGGGGTTTGTCACTTCGGCCAGCCCTTTTTCGGTCATCTCGAAAACGCCTATTTCCCGCGTCGAGCCGAAACGGTTCTTCACCGCGCGCAGAACACGGTACATGTGGTCGCGGTCGCCTTCGAAGAGGAGCAGCGTATCGACCATGTGTTCCAGAGTCTTTGGCCCGGCAAGGTAGCCTTCCTTGGTCACATGGCCGATGAGAAAGATGGGTATGGCGCTCCTCTTAGCCAGGGTGATGAGCTCCAGCGCACACTCTCGCACCTGGCTAATGCTCCCCGGAGCGCTCTCGAAGAGCGGCTTGTACATGGTCTGAATGGAGTCGATGACCACCAAGCCGGGCTGGAGCTCCTCCACAGCCTCCAGCACCGCATCCAGGTTTGTCTCGGCCAGCACGTAGACGTGCTCGGTTGACGGCCCAAGGCGATCGGCGCGCATCTTGGTTTGGCGAGCTGACTCTTCGCCGGACACGTAGAGGACCGGGCGATCTGGACCAGCCAGTGCCATGGCCTGCTGCAGCATGAGTGTTGACTTGCCGATCCCAGGGTCGCCACCCACAAGGATGACCGACCCGGGCACGATCCCCCCGCCTAATACGCGGTTGAATTCCGCAAAGGGCGTGCGAAGCCGGATCTCATCGGTAACCTCGACCTCTGAGAGCCGGAGCGGCTTGCTGACCAGGGTGCCAGGCGCACGCTGAGTACGGGCCGGCTGAGGGACAACTTTCTCCTCCACGAAGCTGTTCCAGGCCCCACATTCGGTGCACCGGCCAAGCCATTTGGGCGAGACAAAGCCACACGCTTGACAAACGAATCTGCTCTTTTGCTTTCTTATCTCGCTCACAGCTCGATCTCAGTCACAACACTGGTCAGAGAGCCTCAAGGTTGTTGAATAACCCCGTCCCTGCTGCCGGCTATTGGGTCAATGTGTGCACGGGCAGCCGTGCCAACTGAAACCTATCACCCTGTTCGGGGGCAGGGAGCCATTGAACAGCGCAGTAGCCGCCACAACAGGTGGAGAATCAACGCCCTTGTCCCGCACTTGCCTAATCGGATGGGTGAAGCACCAGTAGGAGGCCAGGATTAGCGTTCATGCGCCGGAGGAGCACGACGACTGCCTTGCTGCAGGGTGACGGTGTTTAGATTCTTTTGCCTATGGCGCGCACGGGGCCGGCTGCTGAACCATGTGGTGCGCGCCGCTTCTGGGCAGTCTGTGCTGTGGGTGCACCTCTGCGCCCGGACGCAAAGCAAAGTATGGAAAATATCGCTGAAAATCAAGCTGTTTTTTCTCGCTTGGTCCTGTCTGCCCTGTTCGCTGAACAGCAGGGCCCAGGGGACCGCTCGCTCCAGAAAGCCGAACCGCCCAGGCCTACTCGAAGAAGTCTTGCAACTCTTCTACTGAAGGCGGGCGAGTTAGTTCCACCAGGTAGAGCTGGAACGTCCCTGTGCGATTCGAATGGAAGACGAGCCTCTTGCCATCCGGTGAAAAATGTGGGTGCCCGTCAATGGCCTGATCGTTGGTTAGCTGTTGGAGATTGCTGCCGTCTCTGCCGATGAGGTACAGGTCGTACTTCCCCCCGTCCTTGGCGGCGAAGGCGATCGTGGCGCCGTCTGGAGAAAAGCTCGGCGCAGCCTTGACGCCTAAGGTATCAGTCACCACGCGCACCCGCTTGGTCCTCAGATCCATCTCGCAGAGGAGAGAGCGTCCTTGGTGTTCTTTGACGAACAGCAGAAAGGCCCCATCAGCCGAAACCGCAGGGGCGAAGCAGTCTTCACCGGGCTGGGTCAGGGGTTTGGGCGTGGGGTCGTCCAAGGACATAAACATCACACTGCGCGTGCCGCTGTCGTCCGGGGGCGCAGAGACGTAGAAGAGCCGCGCCCCGTTTGGAGAAAAGACTGGATGAAAATCGTCGGCATGGGTTCTGGTCAGCTGCCGCACCTGTGTTGATGGCACATCCAGCAGGTAGATTTCCCGCTGCTGGTGTCGAGGGTCACGCGCAGGCTCGCTGTCGCGCGTGGAAGTGAATGCGAGAAGCCGGCCATCGGGCGACACGCAGGGGGCCTCGTCTCGGGCCGGATGATCGGTGAGCTGAGTGAGGCTCCTTGAGGCAAGGTCAAAGACGAAGAGCTCCCAGTTGCCCGTGCGATTTGTCTGCAGGGCGATGCGTCGCCCATCAGGGAACCAGGAAGGGAACGCATGGTCATAACGGCCACTGGTGAGTTGCTCGATGTGGAATGGTCTCCCGAGTTCGCGACCCAAGCGAGCGAGAACCTCCGCACCCTGGGGAGAGTCGGCGGCACGGCGGATCAGTCGCTTGCCCTCCTCGGCAAAGCCCAGCACCCGCAAGGTCTGGCCTTTCTCATAGAGCGCCCAGGGATAGTTCGGCATGAGGGAAAGAGCGCTGTCGAATTGGGCCAGGGCCAGCCGATATTGACCAGCGCGAGCAAGCGCCGCTCCCAGCCTTACCCGGGCATCGACGTCGGAGGGAGCCAGCTTCACAGCCAGCGCGAGTTCGCTAAGCGACGAGCCCTCATGACCGAGTTGCGCTCGGTGCGATGCACAGCCGAGAAGCAAGCCCACACAGGTCAGCAAAAGAACCTTGCGCACCATACCCTTTCCTTCATCTCCATTACCAGACCGCCGATACCCATACGCGATCGCTATGGCAAGGCGGCTATCAAGCGCTCGATATCCTCCGCGTTGTTGTAAAAGTGCGGCGAGATCCTGATCAGCCCATTGCGCTCAGAGGTGACTACCTTGTCCTTGAGCAGCTTCTCGTAGACGGCCCGCGCCCCCATGGTCGGATGCCGGAAGCTGAGGATACCCGAGCGATGGTCGTCCACCATCTTGGTAACCACTTCGTAGCCCTTTTCTACCACCAGCGAAGCAGCCAAGGCGGTAAGCCAGAGGAGCCGCTCCTCAATTGATGGGATGCCGACCTCTAACAACATCTCCACGCTAGCGCCCAGGCCGGCAATACCCAGCAGGTTTTGGCATCCTCCTTCGAAACGGCGCGCCGACTGCTTGAACGGCTGATTGAGGTCCGTGAAGGCAGCTGGGTTTTCGACGCTCAGCCAGCCGAGCGTAGGGGTGAAGAGGGTAGGGAGGAGCTCCCCGCGCACATAGAGCATCCCCTGCCCCCATGGACCCATCAGCCACTTGACGCCGTTGGCTGCGACAAAGTCGGCGCCGATCTCTCGCACATCGAAGTGGAGGGCGCCTACGCCTTGTGTGCCATCCACAAAGAAGAGGGCATTCCTTTCGCGACAGAGGCGACCCACCGCAGCGAGGTCATGTTGCCATCCGTCGTCGTATTCAACGAAGCAGAGGCTGACCAGCCTGGTGCGGCGGTCGATGGCATCGGCCAGGACGTCAAGCGAACCGTCCCGGGGAAGGCGGACGAGGCGCGTTTCTACCCCAAGACTCTTCAGATTCAGCCAGGGATAGATGTTCGCGGGGAACTGATTCACCGGGGTCACCACATTGTCCCCTGGCCGTAGGCGCAGTGCCTGAGCCACCACGGCTGCCGCTGCCGTTACGCTCTGGACAAAAGTGACCTCGTCCGGGTGGGCGTGGATCAGCCGCGCCAGATGCTGCCGCGTCCTCTCTGCATACTGATGCCAGGTCTCTTCCTTCAGGTCGCCATATTCACAGTCGCGCAGGTGTGCCTGGATCCTCTCTTGCACACGCCGCGACTCTGGCGCGTTGGAGGCATGGTTGAGGTACGCGTACTCTGGCACTATGGGGAATTCAAGCCGGTACTTTTCGATGTCCTCGTCGGAAAGCATGCTCTCCAGCAGTCAGCCCAGATGTCTACCACAAGTCGTTTCAGGTACCGGGCACGGCATCGGCCGGACCTGGTCGGCAACAAGGCGGGGCTGGATGCCCCGCCTTGTCCTATGCACGGGTCAGTCCGCGGGGTTTGTCGCAGTCTATCGCCTTCGTTTCTTCTCCGCTTCGAGGAATGGCTTTACGAGTTCGATGGGAAGCGGGAAAACGGTCGTGGAATTGTTCTCCGAGGCGATGGTGGTGAGCGTCTGCAAGAAGCGCAGCTGCATGGCCATCGGCTCAGAGGCGATCACCTTGGCGGCGTCGGCGAGCTTTCTGGACGCCTGGAATTCGCCCTCGGCGTTGATCACCTTGGCGCGCCGCTCGCGCTCAGCTTCTGCCTGCCTGGCCATGGCGCGCTGCATCTCCACCGGCAGGTCGACGTGCTTGACCTCCACCATCGACACCTTGATGCCCCACGGGTCGGTGTGGTGATCGATGATTTGCTGCAGCTCGCGGTTGATCTTGTCGCGCGCAGAGAGGAGCTCGTCCAACTCGGCCTGGCCGAGCACGCTGCGCAGGGTGGTTTGCGCCAGCTGGGAAGTGGCGAACAGGTAGTCCTCCACTTCCACCACTGCCTTGGTGGGCTCCAGCACGCGGAAGTAGAGGACTGCATTCACCTTCACCGAGACGTTGTCGCGCGTGATGACATCTTGCGGCGGCACGTCCATGGTGACGGTCCGCAGACTGACCTTCACCATTCGGTCCACAAAGGGGATGATCAGGAAGATACCGGGGCCGCGGGCGCCCACCAGCCGGCCGAGGCGAAAGATCACGCCTCGTTCGTACTCACGCAGAATCTTGATGGCGCTCAGCAACAGGAAGAAGGCGATGACGATGACGATGATGAACGGTTGCATGATGACCCTCCCAATAGGTTACGCGTTGGCGGCCGCCTCAGAGCGAGCGGCCAATGCTAAGCAGAGGCGAGTTTTTTCACTTTCAGGCTCATGCCATCGACGGCCACCACCTGGATCTTTTGCCCGGCAGGAATTGGCTCGTCGCTGTAGGCGCTCCAAATCTCGCCATGGAGCTTGACCTGCCCCTCGGGCGCCAGGTCGGTGATCACCACCCCTTTCTCACCGATTAGCCCCTCTTTGCCAGTGGTGGGTTTGGTCATTTTGGCTTTCAGGGCCATGCCCATGGCAAAAAAGAAGAAAAGGCCCGTGGTGATTGCCGCAGCCAGAGCCACTCGCCAGTCAATGCGCATGCTGGGCATCGCCGTCTCCTGAAAGAGCATGAGCGAACCGATGAGCATTGCCACAATCCCTCCGATGGTGAGCACGCCGTAACTGGTGACCTTCACCTCCAGAATGAAGAGCACAAGGGCGAACAGAATCAGGAGCAGGCCAGCCGCGCGAACGGGAAGCTGTTGCAGCGCGAAGAAAGCCAAGATCAGAAAGATGCCGCCCACCACGCCGGGCAATACTGAGCCCGGGTTGGAAAGCTCGAAGAAGATGCCATAGATGCCGAGGACAAGCAGTATGTAGGCAATGGTCGGATTGGATATCTTGTACAGAATCAGAGAGCGCCAATCCATGGAGTACTCGTGAATGGTGGCCTCCTTGGTGTGCAGGGTGACGCGCCCCGAGGCCACTTCTGTCTCCTTGCCGTCCAGCGTGTCCAACACCTCTTTCAGGGAAGCGCAGACATAGTCCACGACCTTTTTCTTCAAAGCCTCCTCTTCCGTGATCGAGGCGCTCTCGCGTACGGCTTTCTCAGCCCAGTCGGCGTTGCGTCCTCGCTTTTCGGCGATGGAGCGCATCCACGCGGCTGCCCAATTGGTGGTCTTTTCCGCCATCGTGGCGGAGGTGTCCTGCGCACCTATGCCAACCGGATGCGCGGCCCCAATGTTCGTGCCAGGAGCCATGATGGCAAAGTGTGCTGCCATGGTGATGAACACACCGGCTGAGACTGCGCCCCCGCCGCTTGGCCACACATAGACGACCACTGGTACGTCGGCACCTAGGATGCGTTTCACGATGTCCTGGGTGGAGAGGACCAGTCCCCCGGGAGTGTCCATCTTGATGATGAGGCACTCGGCACGCTCCTTCTCGGCCTTTTCGATGTGCCGGATGATGAAGCGGGCCAACACCGGGTTCACGTCCCCCTCCACCTTGATGACGTGGACGCGGCCAGAGGCGCCAAAGGCCGTGGCGCTGGCGGCAAAGAGGAGGGCAAGGAGCGGGACAACTCGCAACGGCAGTCTTTTCATCTCGCGCTTACCTCGTGTGAACACGCCACGCTTCAGCTTCACCGCCGGCTGAACAGATAGAGGATGAGGCTCAGAACAAGGCTGAGCACGACACACGTGGCGATTGGGAAATAGAAAGTGAAATTCTTGCGTTGCACGAGAATGTCGCCAGGCAACTTCCCTAAGAAGGGCACCTGTCGAACGAGCAGGAGCAGCACGCCCACTCCCGCGAGGAAGAGACCAAAGAGGATCAACATGCGTGCTATTGGGTTCAGGTCCATGGTGCTCACGGCGAATGAGCTACTGTCGCCTTCCAACTGGCAGTTCTGTGGTCCAGTTGAGTGCACGGTATTTCTTGCAGATCTCCAGAATCCTGTCCACGGGCAAGGCCTCAGCCTGGTGGCCATCCTTTCCGCGGACCGTCGTCGCGCGGAAGAGGGAGTTGAGGATCGCTTCTTCGGTGGCTTCGACCACTGCCAAGAAGAGGGGAGAGAGGGCGCTGTTGGGCAACTCGCGGAACTGGTGGAGACCGCCCTCAGGTTTGCGGCGAATGCGGACCGCGGGATTGGTGGAGAAGGCAATGACATAGTCGCCGCTGCCATTGGAGCAGTAGCCGCCTGTTCGAGCAAGCCCGAACAGCGCGCGTTTGGCCAAGCGCTTCAGGTTACGGCTGAGCAGCGGGGCATCTGTGGCGACAACGATCATGCAGGAGCCTTGTTCCCGCCCCTGCAGCTCTTCTGCCATGGGAAACCGCCCCAACTCTCTGCCCACCGGGGCGCCGTTGATTTGTAAGATGCCGTCGAAATTGGTCTGCACCAGCACTCCCACCGTGTAGCCGCCGCGGCTCTTGGGCAGCACGCGCGACGAGGTACCGATCCCCCCCTTGAACCCGAAACAGACCGTGCCGGTGCCCGCGCCCACACTGCCTTCTTCCACCGGCCCCGACTGCGCCAGCTCCAAGGCTCTGAGTACCTCCTCCACGCGAAGCCGTCGCCCGACGATGTCGTTCAACCACCCGTCGTTGGTCTCTCCCACCACTGGGTTCACCGAGCGTACGTCCTCGTTTCCAGGGATGCGCAGCGTGTAGTCAATGAGCGCTGTTGCTGCCACCGGCACACTCAGCGTGTTGACCAAAGCAATGGGCGTCTCCAACTCGCCCAGTTCTTCCACCTGAGTGGAACCGGTCAGCTTGCCAAAGCCATTGCCCACACAGACCGCCGCGGGCACGCGCTCCTGGAAGAGGTTGCCCCCATGGGGCAAAATGACAGTGACGCCGGTGCGCACGCTGTCCCCTTCGACGAGCGTGTAGTGGCCTACCTTCACGCCCTCCACGTCGGTGATGGCATTCCACTTGCCCGTCGGCAAGACCCCGATGCACACGCCCGCGTCTCGCGCGCGAGGCCGGTCTTGCTGGGCAGTGGCGTGCGCCAGCGCGTCGACTCCTTCCATCAGTGCGCCCCAGAGCACCAGCAGGGCTACTGCTCTCATTCGCCAACCTTTCCGCCGGGGACCGCTTACCCGGGAGTTGCACCTGTTCGGGCAATGTCAATTTAGCAAAAGGGTTGCTCAAAATCAACTGCTTTTTCCAGCGGTCAAGGCTGCACTTCAGCAACCCGCGTGGTGCAGCTGGCCGTGTGCAGCATGCGCCGCCCTTAGGAGTGGCTGACGATGCGGGATGTGAGGACCCCCGCTGGCGAAGCAGGCGCACCAAAAAAGCTGAGAAAAATGCAGACCAAGAGATTTTCCGCTTGACATTTTCAGATATTTTTGCTAATATCACAGTGGCGAAGAAAATATCCCTGCAAATTGAGCGGTGGCTTGTCAATTAAAGAGCCAACACCTGCCAATAGGGAGCCGAGCTCTGGACGTGGATTACAGGCCTCACCGCGCAGCGCGCGGTAGTGGAAGTAAGAGACGCCCAGGCGGTGCCCACCGTGTTGAGCACGGTTCTTTACGCAACCATCCTAATTTGCAGGGATTTTCTTTTCTGCCGCTCGCGAGCTGAACCAACCACCCCCAGCCCATTTCCTCACTGCTTCTGAGCCCGCCTGTTTGGATAAGTGGCGTTTCTGGCCTTAGGAAGCAGGCCCCCAGAGGAGCCGCGTCCACAGATGTGCCACTCTTCTGCTCGTATTCTGCTTCCTGAACTGGTGGCCTTGCGTTTTGTGCAGCAGCCCTTCGAAGTGAGAATAGAGCGGAAAATTGGGGACCCCTTCGTGGGCTATGGAGCAACTCTCGTGGCTACCAATCTGCCTCGGGGGGATGTGCATTCCTTGCTCTTCAGCCCCCGCGTTTGCTTTGCCGCGAGAACGGCAGAGCCCACTGACCTACCGCGTGCGGAGGATGCTCACAGCATCCAATTCCTGTCCAGGGTGCGGTATTGGATCGCCTCGCTCACGAACTCGGGGCGGATTTCTTCACTTCCTTCCAGGTCGGCGATGGTTCGCGCCACCTTCAGCACGCGGTCGTAGGCGCGGGCCGAAAACCCAAGGCGCGTGATGGCCGTGCGCAGCAGTTCCTCGCTCCTGCTGTCGATGGGACAGTAGCGCCGGATGTCTTTCGACTCCATGCGCGCGTTACAGAAGAGGGCCTTTCGGTCGCGGAAGCGGCGCAGCTGAATCTCCCGCGCCCTCATCACTCTTTCGCGGATCACGGCCGAAGGCTCGCCCACCGTCTTGCCGGCCAGCTCCCGGTATTTCACCGCTGGCACCTCCACGTGCAGGTCAATGCGATCCAGAAGCGGGCCGGAAATCCTGGAGAGGTAGCGCTGAATCTGGGGCGGGGTGCAGGAGCACTCGTGCGTTGGGTCGGTGCGATAGCCGCAGGGACAGGGGTTCATGGCGGCGACCAGCATGAACTCGGCCGGATAGGTGAGCGACATCATGGCGCGGGAGATGGTCACCTTGCCGTCCTCAAGTGGCTGGCGCAGCACTTCCAGCACGTTCTTCTTGAACTCGGGTAACTCGTCCAAGAAGAGCACGCCAAAGTGCGCCAGGCTTACTTCGCCCGGCTTGGGGATAGTACCACCGCCAATGAGGCCGGCGTCGCTAATGGTGTGGTGCGGCGAACGGAAAGGGCGGGTGGCAATGAGCGCTGTGTTAGGGGGGAGCAGGCCTGCCACAGAGTGGATCTTTGTGGTCTCTAACGCCTCCTCGAAGGTCAAATCGGGCAGAATCGTCGGTATCCGCTTGGCGAGCATCGTCTTGCCCGAGCCGGGAGGCCCAATCATGAGGATGTTGTGCCCACCGGCTGCCGCCACTTCCAAGGCGCGTTTGACATGCTCCTGGCCCTTCACGTCCTGGAAGTCGATGTCGTAGTGTCTGCTCTGCGAGAAAACTTCCTGCAGGTCGACGGTGAACGGCTCGGGGTTGATGCGGCCGTCGAGAAAGTCCACTGCTTCGCGGAGATGGCGAACCGGAATGACGGTGAGACCCTGGGTCATCGCCGCTTCCCTAGCGTTCTCTGCCGGCACGATGATACCGCGAATGTTGTTGTTGCGCACTGCCACCGCGATGGGGAGCACGCCGCGCACCGGACGTATCACGCCGTCCAGAGCAAGCTCGCCCACCAGCGCGAACTGCTCCAGCAGAGTTGTCGAGACCTGCTGGGTGGCCGCCAGAATGGCGATAGCCATGGGGAGGTCGAAGGCCGAGCCTTCCTTCTTGACGTCCGCGGGCGCCAAGTTGACGGTGACCCTCTTGGGGGAAAGGCGAAACCCGGTGTTTTTGATGGCAGCGCTGACCCTCTCCTTTGACTCCCGCACCGCACCGTCCGGAAGGCCGACCGTCGCGAAGGAGGGAAGACCCGATTCCAGGTGGGCTTCCACCTTAACGATGTAGGCGTCGATGCCCAGAACTGTGGCACTGAGTGCACTGCCAAGCATAACCAACCCCGCTCGAGCTTTTCTCCCACGGCCAATATAGAAGAAAACTTGAAAAATGCAAGTGAAAAGCTCACAGAAAAATACGGGAGCCACCGCCGGCGGCACGCCGAGGTGACCACGCATCATCTCTCCTTGGGAACTTCCGAGCCTTTGAGCGGCGGGACGCACCAGGACAGAGTGAAGTCTTGGGATACCCTGTTGTAGCAGATGGTGACGTGGCGGGAGTCGCCGCACGCAAAAGAACGGCAAACTTTGGAACTGCTGCTTTGTGGCGGTGGGCATCCCCTGAGGGAGTCTGGCCTGCACGTGAGGTAACGCCGCGCCACCGGGTGGTTCAGCACCTCGAGCAGGGTGATGAGCGCCTCAACAGTCGATTCTGCCCCTGAGTTGCGGTTCACTTTGGTGGAATTCTCGATGCCGTCAAAGCAGCGGCCGCTGGCTGGGTCGTACATGGCGACGCGCGCTGGGTTATTGCCAAGGAGCCACGAAGCGGCAAGCCCGGCGAGCACCGCATAGTTGGTGTCGGACGTTGCCTCTGCCACACCCAGCAAGCCAAGGGTGGCGCATCTGACGTCGTAGGCGATTTGCGGGAATTCTGCAGGATGAGCCTGGTCGTCCACACGGAACTCGCGTAGCCGCGCTTCCGCGAGCAGCCGGGAGAGGAACTGGCGCGCCTCGCGCTCCGCGGCGTTCACCAGTTGCGGTGTGCGGAGGGTCCGCCCCAAGGCGGCGAGCGCCTGAGTCTGCGCATTGCCCCATGCATGCCATACGCCAGGCCAGGAGAGAAACGCCCCTGCGTAGCGAGCCGTATCTGCAAGCTGCATGCGCAAAAGCCCCTCGGCCAGCTTCCTCGAGGCTGCTTCCACTGTAGGGTCGTTTTCCACCTGCAGGAATTCGACGGCGCCCAGCAAGAACTCGCTCGTGGCGTCGGCTGCGTATCTTTGCAACAGCCAGGCGGGGTAGACATTGCCGCCCACGGTATCGTAACGCTCATAGTGCGC
>JACIZP010000035.1 GCA_014359355.1 Calditrichota bacterium
GTCACCTTCTGCCAGATGATGGCCCCCATGTAGTCCATCCCCAGCGTTTCACAGAACTTGATGATTTCCGTCCGAATCGGGATGACCTTGTAACGCCCGTAGTAGACGGAGCGAGCAAACTGGTCGCCAATGTTCACACACAGCCGGCAGCCTTTGTGCAGGACGCGAAAGCATTCCTGCCAGACCAGGTTCAGGTTGTTGATATAGTCCTCATAGGAGTCGTGGAACCCGATCTGGCGTTCGTCGCCATAGTCCTTCAGCTGCCAGTAGGGCGGCGAGGTGATGATGAGGTGCACCGACTCGTCCGGCACTTCGGCCATCTGTCGCGCGTCGCCCAGAATGATGCGATGATGGGTGCGCATCGCAAACTCCCGCAACCCTCTTTGGCCCGCCCCGCGTCCTCTACGGGGAACAACTGCCTTTGCAAATTAAGCAAAACGCGCCGTCAATGTCAACCGCTTTTTTCGCCGCGCTGCCGCGCAGCAAGCACCTGTTCCACCTCGCGCAGCTGCTCCACGCTGTTCACCCCCATACTCTCGGCAAAATCCGGCGTCAACACCGCCGCCACGCGCTCGCCTCGGCTCCGCATGATCTTGACCACATCCGGCAGGTAGTACTCGCCCTGCGCATTGTCGTTGCTCACCAGCGGAATGGTGGCAAACAGCTTCCTGGCGTCGAACACGTAGGTGCCGATATTCACTTCCTGGATGGCGCGCTCCTCGGGCGTGGCGTCTTTCTCCTCCACGATGCGGTCGACAAAGCCATGCTCATCGCGAATGATGCGCCCGTAACCAAATGGGTTTTCTGTGCGCCCCACGAGCAGCGTGGCCGCTGCCCGGGTGCGGCGATGCACCTGGATCAGTTCGCGAATGCGTTCCGGGCTGAGCAGAGGGACGTCGCCGCACAGGACGAGCACGTCGCCGGCAAAGTCGCGCAACAGCGGCTCGGCCTGCGCCACCGCATGGGCAGTGCCGAGCTGTTCCTCCTGCACGGCGAACAACACCCCGGTGCGCCGCAGTACCTCCATCACGCGCTCACGTTGGTGACCCACCACGACGATGATGGGATGCGCGCCTACTGCCCGCGCCTGTTCGATGACGTACATCACCATCGGACGGCCGAGTACCTGGTGCAAGACCTTGGCTAGGTCCGACTTCATCCGCTTCCCTTTGCCGGCCGCCATAATGACCGCCGCCAACGGGCGCGCCTCTTCTTGCCCGACCCCTCCGCTCCTCATCAAACCTCCACTACCACGTTGTCGATCAATCGGGTGCTGCCAATCCACACCGCTAACGCGATCAGCACCTGGCCGCGCAGCTCCTTCACCTCCTCTAACGTGTTGGCGTCCACCACTGCCACGTAATCGATCTTCGCTGAGGGAGCCGTGCGGATGACTGCCTCCATCTCCTCAATTAAGCGCGCCGCACTTCGCTCGCCCGCTGCCACCAATTCTGATGCCCGCTGCAGCGCCTTGGACAAGACCACGGCCTGTCTTCGCTCCTCTGGCGACAGATATGAATTGCGCGAGCTCATGGCCAGCCCATCAGGCTCGCGGACGATAGGCGCCACGACGATCTCCAAGTCGAAGTTGAGATCCTGCGCCATGCGCCTGACCACCAGCGCCTGCTGCGCGTCCTTTTGGCCAAAGACGGCCACGTGCGGCTTGACGATGTTGAAGAGCTTGGCCACCACGGTCGTCACGCCGCGAAAGTGGGTGGGACGGGAGCGCCCGCACAGCACGCCGGTGATCTTTTCCACTTCGACGTAGGTCAGGTAGCCGGCGGGGTACATCTCTTCCACCGATGGGTGAAAAATCACATCGCAGCCGGCCTGCTCAGCAAGGGCCATATCGCGCGGCAGATCGCGCGGGTAGCGCTGGTAGTCCTCATGCGGGGCAAATTGGGTGGGATTGACGAAGATGCTGGTCACCACCACGTCTGCCCGCTCGCGGGCAATACGAATCAGGCTGAGATGCCCCTCATGCAGGTAGCCCATGGTTGGCACCAGGCCGATGAGCTTGCCCTCCTGGCGCCAGCGCTCGGCCTGGAGCTGCATGTCCCGCACCTTTTCCACAAGTTGGATCGCCATGCGCCGCAAGTTCTCCTATTCCTGCTCCCCTGTGTAGCTCTCCTCTATGCTGGGGAACTGCCCCCGCTTGACATCGTCGACATAGCCAGTGCAGGCTTGGCGGATGATGCGCGCCAGCTCCGCATATCGCCGCACATATTTGGGGCGGAACTTTTCAAAGAGCCCAAGCATGTCGTACGTCACCAGGATCTGGCCGTCGCAATGGGGGCCAGCACCGATGCCGATGGTAGGCACGGACACTGCCTCCGTAATGCGCTTTGCTACCTCTAAGGAGACCTTCTCCAGGACAATACCAAAAACACCTGCCTGCTCCAAGGCATGGGCGTCGTCCAAGAGACGTTCAGCCTCTTGCTCCGTGGTGCCCTGCAGCACGTAGCCGCCGAATTTGCGAATGGATTGGGGCGTGAGGCCGAGGTGGCCAAGTACCGGCATTCCCACGACAGTCAGGCGACGAATGGTCTCTGCCATCTCTGCGCCGCCTTCGATCTTGACTGCCTCAGCACCCGCTTCCTGGAAGAAGCGACCGGCGTTGCGCACCGCCTCCTCGATGGTGACCTGATACGAGAGGAAAGGCATGTCCGCCACCAGGAGCGCCTGCTTCACCCCGCGCCGTACGGCCGCCGTGTGGTAAAGCATGGCCTCCATGCTCATGGGCAGAGTCGTCTCGTAGCCGGCCACCACCATCGCCGCGGAATCGCCCACCAGGATGAGGTCGAGGCCTGCCTCGTCTAACAAGGCGCCCATGGTGGCGTCGTAGGCGGTGAGGGCAGCGATCTTCTCCCCGCGCCGCTTCATCTCGATCAGGAGAGGGACGGTCACCTTCTTGCGTTCTGCCATGAGGCTTATCTTCTCCTGGTGTGAATAACGCCGCCGCCGAGCACCAGGTCACCATCATAGAGCACCACCGACTGCCCTGGCGTGACGGCGCGCTGTGGTTTCCCAAAGCGCAAGATCAGGCGCTCCTTGTCTGCGTACTCGACGGTCGCCGCAAATCCCGTATCCTTGTAGCGAATCTTGGCGGTTACCACCCGACCCGCCTCCGGGCACTCAACAGAGACCCAGTTCACCGGTGTTGCCTCCAAGCCGGTGGACAGCAACTCTTCGGCGGTACCCACCTGCAGGCGGTTCTGCGCCGGATCGATATCCACGACGTAGACGGGACGTCCGACAGCCACTCCCACGCCTTTGCGCTGGCCTATGGTGTAGAACGGGTAACCCCGGTGCTCTCCAAGGACCCTGCCCACGCTGTCCACCACCTCGCCCGGAGCCACGCGCTTGCCCAGCCGCCCTGCCCACTCATTCACAAAGTCGCCGTAATGGCCTTCCGGCACAAAACAGACCTCTTGGCTCTCTGGCCGATCGGCAGTGGGCAATCCCCACGAGGCGGCCAGTTGCCGCACCTCCTTCTTGCGCATTCCGCCCAAGGGAAAGAGCGTGTGGGCCAACTGGTGCTGCGTCAGTCCCCAAAGGGCATAGGACTGGTCCTTGTGGCTGTCAAGCCCTTTGCGGAGCACAAAGCGCCCTGCCTCCGAGGAAAAAGCAAGGCGCGCGTAATGTCCGGTGGCCAGGTGGGTGGCGCCCAGGCTCATTGCCACCTGGAGGAGCTCCCCCCACTTGATGCGCGCGTTGCACAATACGCAAGGGTTCGGCGTGCGGCCGCGCAGGTACTCCTCCACGAAGTTCACCACCACCTCGTGCTCGAACTCCCGCCGCAGGTCGATGATGTAATGGCGAATACCAAGCTTCTCACACACCGCTTGTGCGTCGCGCACTGCTTCCGACGCACAGCAACTGTGCGGCTGCGGCGACGGCCCTTCCCACAGGCGCATGGTCAACCCTTTGACGGTGTACCCTTGCTGCTTGAGCAGGGCTGCCGCCACCGAGCTGTCCACGCCGCCGCTCATGGCCACTGCCACCACCCCCTGGTCTTTGTCCACAGATACGGTCTTCATCAGTCGGGTATGCCCCCCTTTTGCCTTGCCAGTCACAACAAAAAAATCCGCTCCCCGATGCGGGACACGGATCGCTCAGATGCTGACCAACGCAGGCAGCTATCGGGCTCCGAATGGGTCAAAACGCTCCGCTGAAGGTGAACCGATTTTGGCTACCCACTTCTCCCATGGACGAGAAGGAATAGTCGAACCGATACGATCGCCATGTGATCCCGAAACCGAGCGATATGCCCGCCAGATAGTCCTTGTTGCTGCCCACATCCATATCGGAGCCGATGGAATCGTACCCCCACCGCAGGAAGAAGCCTTCGCCCACCGTGAACTCGCCGCCAATGGTCCACTGCCAGACGTCGTCCGGGTACTTGTACGTCGTGACGCCCAAAAGCAAAGGCAGATGCTCCAGCCGCTTCATCAGCCCCAGCCGATAAGCCACGGGGAGCCGGTCTTTTTCCTCCGCAAAGGGCGAAAGCACAGCGCCCACATTTGCCACCCCAGCGGCCACATCCAAGTCATGGACAGGCGTGTGATACAGCACACCGGCGTCAGCCACCAGCGCACTGGAACGGTAGTGGTCGATGGACGCATAGACCAGCTTGACCCCGGCCCCGAGGAGCAAGGTCGGCAGGACCTTGTAGGCCGCAGCGGCGGCTAACGACAATCCGCCAGCGCCGAACTCCCCCTGCTCCTGCCCTAACTCGTCCCGCCGCTTAAAGGTGCCATAGTTGATGTAATTCACGCCGACGGCCCCAACGGTCCGTGCTGCCACCGGCTGCGCGTAGGCCACAAACCCGGAGTGAAAATCGAGCACGTGCTTCAAATAGGTGAGGGTCGCGCTGCGGCTACTAATTTCCGCCAGCCCTGCCGGGTTGTAGAAAAGGCAGTGGACGTCGCCAGGTACGGCCACGAAGGTCCCCCCCATGGCGCTGGGCCGTGCCCCCACGTGGGTGCGCAGGAACTGGTAGCCCGCGGTCCCGGGAGAGGCGCCGTGCGCCACCGCACTCACCAAGAGGGCAACAAGCAGTGCGGAGATTGAAAGACGCTTGCTACGCATACCTCCACCTCAAGACGCGACGGGCGGCCACCGGCACATCCCTGCGAATGCTCAGGAGAGCCACCTGTCGGAATCGAACCGACGACCTGCTCATTACGAGTGAGCCGCTCTACCAGCTGAGCTAAGGTGGCAAGGTCGGCATTTGCCGCTGGCGCCAGTAATGTAGCAATTTGCCGCTTGTGAATCAAGCGAAAATGTGATGCGGAGTGGGGTGGCCAGGCAACGACAAGCCTTCGCGCCGCAGGCCCGTCGCCTGCCTCCCTGCAGGGAGCGGGGTTAGTCTGCAGCCCTCTGGAATACCGACTTGCATCCCTGCCATTTTCCCGGGATCCAGCGGGTTCTTCGAGGCGCAGTCGACAAGCGTCTTTTCGGCAGCGGACGGCCGATCGCCCTGGCCGGCACTGTGGCGCTTGCCCGCTTAAGGTCCGTTCTCCCGAGCGGTTCCAACTTCTCAGCATGGCCTACCCCCGATGTCCCTGTCCTGCGCGAAGACAGGCTTTGAAGCACAAACCCCTTGCATTTGCGCAAAAGTTTTATAGTTTTTCAAGCCAAGAGGAGGGAAGCGCGATGCGGGTAACGCTCTCGATAGCCTTAAGCAGCTTCCTCGTCACAGGTGCCAGCGCGCAGCAGGTGAGCTACGTGACCACCATCCAGCCCTTTCGCTTCATCCTCCAGGAGGTTGTCGGCGAGCGGGCGCAGGTGCGGGCTCTGTTGCCCCCAGGGGCGTCTCCGCACACACACCACCTTCGCCCCTCCGACATCCGCGCGGCACAAGAGGCAACAGCCCTGTTCAGCGGTGGGCATGGCCTGGACGACTGGGCGGATGAATTGCCCTGTCCCCACAAGTTTACCTTGCTCGATCTGGTACCCAAGGATTCGCTCCTCCAGCTGGGCACGCCCGGGAACACCAAGCCGGCGCCACATGCACACTCCCACCAGGGCGTGGATCCGCACTTTTGGACCGATCCCCTGCTGGTGCGCGCCATGCTCCCGGCGCTGGTCGATTCCCTATGCAAGGTGGACGCAGCCGGGTGCGTTGTCTACCGCCGCAACGCTGCTATATTTGCCCGGCAGCTGGACAGTTTGACCACGGCAATCGCTGCGGAGCTGAGGAAGGCGCGGGGGTCGCGGGTGATCTTGGCGCACCCGTTCTTCAATTATTTCCTCCGCCGCTTCGGCATCGAAGTGGTGGGCACAGTGGAATTCGCTGCCGGCAGTGAGCCGAGCGCCCGGGACCTCCAACGCTTGACACTCGCCGTGCGTACCGCCGGCGCAAAGGCCATCTTCACCCATCCCCAGCTTCCGGACCGCCCTGCGCGCGTGGTAGCAGAGGCAGCCGGCATTCCCATCTTCCAGCTCGACCCTCTCGGGGGTGTGGAAGGAAGGACCTCCTACGCACAGTTGTTGTGGTACAATGCGCGCATCTTGGCACAGGTGCTGCAATGAGCAGGATGGCGGTCGAAGTAAACAACCTCAGCGTGCGCTTCGGTGAGCACGTGGCCCTGTCGGGTGTGAACCTGGCCATACCGGAAAATGCATTTGTGGCCATAGTCGGGCCCAATGGCGGCGGCAAGTCGACATTCTTGAAGGTACTGCTCGGGCTCCTGCCTCCGACCAGCGGCTCGGTGCGCATCTGGGGCCGGGCACCAGATGAGGTGTCTCCTGAGCTGATCGGCTATGTGCCGCAAGTGAAAACCATGGATCGCTCTTTTCCGGCATTGAGCATCGAGCTGGTGATGACCGGTGTCACCAGGCGTTGGCCGTGGTCGTCTCGGCGGCAGGCGCGCGAGGAAGCCATGGCGGCGCTTGCCCGCGTGGGCGCCGCGCATTTGGCACAGCGTCCCTTGGCCAAGCTCTCAGGAGGAGAGCTGCAGCGGGTCTGCCTGGCCCGGAGCATGGTGCGTCGTCCCAAGCTGGTGATGCTCGACGAGCCCGCCACCGGCATCGACGCCATCGGCGAAGCCGACATGTACCACATGCTTGAGGCGTACCAAGAGGAATCCGGTGCGACACTGCTCATGGTCACCCATGACTGGCACGCGGCTACTCACCATGCGGACTTGGTGTTGCTTCTCAATCGCGTCCAAATCAGTTTTGGGCCGCCGCGGGAGGCGCTGCACGAGGACAATCTGCGCGCCGCCTTTGGCCACGTCGGCCATGCGCACGAACTGAAGTTTCTCATGGACTCCCATGGCTGAGCTCTTCTCCCTCCCTTTCATGCAGAGAGCGCTTGTAGGGGGAGTGCTGGTGGGCTTTCTTGCCAGCTACTACGGCGTCTTTGTGGTGCAACGGGGGCTGAGCTTCCTGGGCAGTGGCTTGGCGCACGCGGCCTTCGGCGGGGTGGCCCTCGGCCTTCTGCTGAACACTGAGCCCCTCTGGGTGGCAGTCCCGTTCACGTTGCTCGTGGCCTTGGGCATCGCATGGGTGCACAATCGCACCAAGTTGGGCGGCGACACCGCAGTAGGGATCTTCTTTTCCGTGGCAATGGCCCTTGGCGTGCTCTTCCTTTTTCTGCGCAGGCAGTACACGGCCGACGCCTTCACCTACCTCTTTGGCTCCATCCTCGCCGTGAGCAACGCAGACCTCTGGCTGACTGGCGGGGTGTTAGTTCTCACCTTGGTAGCACTGCCGCTTTGGCGGCGTTGGTCCTATGCCTCGTTCGACCGCGAGCTGGCGCAAGCGGACCGCCTCCCTGTGGCAAGAGACGACTACCTCCTCATCCTGCTCATTGCCGTGACTGTGGTTGTGGCCATCAAGGTGGTGGGCATCGTGCTCATCGCGGCGTTTCTTGTTGTGCCCGCCGCAGCGGCGCGCCTGCTCGCCCGCACATTCCGCCAGATGACACTCCTTTCGGTTGCCATCGGCATGAGTAGTGCCGTGGTCGGCCTGATTGTGTCCTACTTCCTGGACGTTCCGAGTGGCCCCACCATCATCCTCGTGCAGGCGCTCGTCTTCTTCATTGCCGTGGCGGCAACATCCTTTCTCTTGCGCCGGTGAGCGTGCGTGGCGCAGTAGAAGAATCCGCCCCCCCTGAAAAAGTGCTGTTTCCTTTTGCTATTTTTTCTTATCTTTACTACCCCTTATCGACAACACCAGGCCATTTCGCGGAGGTGCTCGGAAAAGCATGGACGACACCGGTTTTTTGCATGACGAACGCACGCAGTGGGAGCAGAAGGTCCTCAACAAGGTGCTGCAATCTCACCCAGAGCGCAAGGCATCGTTTTCTACAGGCTCGTGGCTTCCGGTTGACCGCCTCTACCTGCCAACGCCATTGACGCCGGAGGAGTACCAGGAGAAATTAGGTTTTCCAGGCCAGTACCCTTTCACGCGCGGCGTGCAGCCAACCATGTATCGCGGCAGGCTGTGGACGATGCGCCAGTACGCCGGCTTCGGCACTGCCGAGGAGTCCAACGCCAGGTACAAGTACCTGCTGAGCCAGGGGCAGACAGGCCTTTCGGTGGCCTTTGACCTCCCCACGCAGATCGGCTACGACTCCGACGATCCTCGAGCCCGGGGCGAAGTAGGCAAAGTCGGCGTCGCCATCGATACGCTGCGGGACATGGAGATCCTGTTCGACGGCATACCTTTGGACAAGGTATCCACCTCCATGACCATCAACGCCCCGGCTTGTGTGTTGTTGGCCTTTTACATCGTCGTGGCGGAAAAACAGGGCGTGCCGCCTTCGCAGCTGGAGGGCACCATCCAGAACGACATCCTCAAGGAGTACGTGGCCCGCGGCACCTACATCTTTCCGCCGAAGCATTCTCTGCGGCTGATTACGAACATCTTCGAGTACTGCGCGCGCGAGGTGCCCAAGTGGAACACGATCAGCATTTCCGGCTACCACATTCGCGAGGCTGGGGCGACGGCAGTGCAGGAGGTGGCCTTTACCCTGGCCAACGGCATCGCCTACGTGCAGGCAGCGCTCGATGCAGGACTGGATGTGGACCGTTTTGCCGGGCGCCTCTCCTTTTTCTTCAATGCCTACAATGACCTTTTCGAGGAGGTAGCCAAGTTCCGGGCGGCGCGCCGCATCTGGGCGAAGATCATGAAAGAACGGTTCGGCGCCAAGGACCCCAGATCGATGATGCTGCGCTTCCACACGCAGACAGGGGGTAGCACCCTGACCGCACAGCAGCCGGACAACAACGTGGTGCGCGTGACCATCCAGACTTTGGCTGCAGTGCTTGGCGGCACGCAAAGTCTGCACACCAACTCGCGGGACGAGGCGTTGAGCCTGCCCACCGAGGAGTCCGTGCGCATCGCCTTGCGCACGCAGCAGATCGTCGCCCACGAATCTGGTGTGACCAATACGGTCGACCCGCTGGCGGGGTCCTACTACGTGGAAGCTCTCACCGACGCCATCGAGAGCGAGGTATGGAAGTACCTGGACGAGATCGACAAGATGGGCGGCATGGTGGCTGCCATAGAGAAGGGCTACGTCCAGCGTGAGATTCAGGATGCAGCCTATCGCTACCAACGCGAAGTGGAAAAAGGCGAGCGGATTGTAGTGGGCGTCAACGCCTACGTCATCGACGAGCCCCCGCCGAAGAACATCCTGCGCGTGGACCCCAACCTGCACCAGGTCCAGGTCAACAAGCTGGCCGAGGTGAAGGCACAACGCGACAACGAGGCGGTGCGGCTCAAGTTAGCCGCCTTGCGCGAGGCAGCCCGCCAACCCGATGTCAATGTGATGCCTTTTGTGCTGGATGCCGCCCGCGCCTATGCCACCCTGGGCGAGATCTGCAACGTGTTCAGGCAGGAGTTCGGCGAATACCAGGAAACCGTGGTGCTCTGAGGAACTTGAGATGGCGAAGAAGAGAATTCGCATACTCATTGCCAAACCCGGATTGGACGGCCACGACCGGGGCGCCAAGTACGTGGCCCGCGCCTTGAAGGACGCCGGCTACGAGGTCATCTACACAGGGATCCGCCAATCGCCTGAAGCCATAGCCAACGCGGCCATCCAGGAGGATGTGGATTTTGTGGGGCTCAGCCTCCTTTCGGGGGCGCACAACGAGCTCTTCCCGGAGGTGGTGAGACTGCTTCGCGAGCGCGGTGGCGAGCAGATCGTCGTGTTTGGCGGGGGGATCATCCCCCAAGATGACATCCCCTTCCTCCGGGCGCAAGGCGTGGAGGCGATCTTCACCCCCGGCACACCCATGTCCAAAGTCATCGAATTCATTGAGAGCAACCGGGCACGGGTCGAGAACAGATGAACTTAGCGGACCGGGTGTTGGCGGGCGAAACCGTGGCCGTCGCTCGGGCGATGAGCTGGATCGAGAACGACCATCCCGACAAAGAGTCGCTCATCGACGCCCTCAGCCTGCACTGTGGCCGCGCCTTGGTGCTGGGCATCACTGGGCCGCCGGGTTCGGGTAAGAGCAGCCTGGTGGACCGTCTTATCTGGCAGGAACGGGCCCAGGGCAGGCGCGTGGGGGTCATCGCCGTGGACCCCAGCTCGCCATTCTCTGGGGGGGCCATCCTTGGCGACCGCCTCCGCATGCAGAACCACGCCACCGACAACGGCGTGTTCATCCGCTCCATGGCCTCCCGCGGCCATCTGGGTGGCGTGGCCGGCGCCACCGCCGACGCCATCAAGGTTTTGGATGCCGCCGGTTTCGACCGCGTGCTGGTGGAGACGATGGGCGTTGGCCAGAGCGAAATCGAGGTCATGGAGCTGGCCGACATCGTGGTTCTCGTCTTAGTGCCTGGGCTTGGCGACGAGATCCAGGCGCTCAAGGCCGGCATCATGGAAATCGGCGACATCTTTGTCGTGAACAAGAGCGACAAGCCGGAAGCGGCCAAGGTGCGCGCGCAGGTGGAGTACGTGCTAGGCCTGGCGCAGGAGCGGGCACAGCCGCCGCGCCCCATCGTGATGACCTCTGCCCTCAACGGCCAGGGCATCGACGAGCTGGTGGCGGCGCTGGCCGATTACCATGCCACCCTTGTGGCAAATGGGACCCTGGCGCAACGCCGCCGGGAGCGCATAGCGCGCGAATTGCAGCGCATCGTCGCCGCAAAAGTGCAGGAGAAAGCAAACGCCGTTCTCGACCTCGAGGGGCGCTTGGACGCTTGGGTGCAATGCGTCGCGGAGCGGCGCTGTGGCCCCTACGCCCTCGTGCGCGAAGGTCTTCAGGAATTCTGGCAGGAGCACAGACGACCATGATTAAGCAGATTGCCCACATCGGCATTGCCGTTCGCTCGTTGGCTGACCACCTTACCTTCTACCGCGATGTGCTGGGACTCCCATTGCAGGCCATGGAAGAAGTGCCGGAGCAAAAAGTGCGGGTCGCCATGTTCAAAGTAGGCGAGGCCACCATCGAGCTATTGGAGCCGCTGAGCCCGGACAGTCCCATCGCCTCATTCTTGGAAAAACGCGGCGAGGGCCTGCACCATGTGGCCTATGAAAGCGACGACATCGTCGCCGAAATCGCCCATTTGCAGCAACACGGGGTGCGCATGCTGGACCAGGTCCCGCGACGTGGGGCCCACGACACAGAGATCGCCTTCATCCACCCCAGTTCGTCAGGCAAGGTGCTGACCGAAATCTGCCAGCACCGGGGAGAAAGTCATGAGCATTGAGCGCAAGATACTCGAACTGAAGCAGAAGCAAGAGATCGCCCGCCTGGGTGGGGGCATCGAGTCCATCGAGAAGCAGCATGCCAAAGGCAAGCTGACCGCCCGCGAGCGCATCAGTCTGCTCCTGGACAAGAACAGCTTCGAAGAGCTGGACATGTTCCGCACCTCCACCACCAGCCAGGTAGGCCTGGGGGATAAGCAGGTTTTTGGTGACGGCATCATCACCGGCTACGGCAGCATCTTCGGCCGCCTGGTGTTCGTCTACTCCTTCGACTTTACCGTGTACGGCGGCTCGTTGTCGCAAGTGGTGGCTGAAAAGGTGGTCAAGGTTATGGACATGGCCGCCAAGGTGGGAGCACCCATTATCGGCATCAACGACTCGGGTGGCGCCCGCATCCAGGAGGGGGTGGACGCCCTTGCCGGCTACACCGACATCTTCCTGCGCAACGTGCTCTACTCCGGCGTGATCCCGCAGATAAGCGCAGTGGTTGGTCCGGCCGCAGGGGGGGCAGTTTACTCGCCCGCGCTCACCGACTTTATCTTCATGGTGCGGCGCACGTCGTTCATGTTCCTCACCGGCCCGAAGGTGGTCAAGCAGGTGACGCACGAAGAAGTCTCGGCCGACGAGCTGGGGGGCGCCGACGTGCATGCCACCAAGAGCGGCATCACCCACTTTACCTTTGACAACGAACACAGCCTGTTCGAGGGCATCCGTACCCTGTTGCGGTACCTGCCGCAGAACAACATGGAGGAGCCGGTGGTCATCCCCAACAACGACCCCACCGACCGCCTCAGCGAGGAGCTCAACTACATCGTCCCAGAGAGCCCGAACAAGCCGTACGACATGAAGACGATTATCAGGACGGTCCTGGACAACAACGAGTTCTTAGAGGTGCAGGAGCTGTTCGCGCCCAATGTCATCATCGGTTTCGGACGCTTGAACGGCCGCTCGGTGGGCATTGTCGCCAATCAACCCAAGCATCTGGCCGGGGTGTTGGACTGCAAGGCTTCGGTAAAGGCGGCGCGCTTTGTGCGCTTCTGCGACTGTTTCAACATCCCAGTGATCACCTTCGAGGATGTGCCCGGTTTCATGCCTGGCACGGCTCAGGAGTACAACGGCATCATTGCCCACGGCGCAAAGATGCTCTATGCGTACGCCGAGGCCACCGTGCCCAAGATCACCGTGATCACGCGCAAGGCGTATGGTGGCGCCTTCTGCGTCATGAACTCCAAGCAACTGCGCGGCGACATCATTTACGCCTGGCCCACGGCGGAGATTGCCGTCATGGGGCCGGAAGGGGCGAGCGAAATCATTTACGCCAAGGAGATTCAGGCGGCCGAGGACCCGGAGAAGAAACTGGCCGAGAAGATCCAGGAATACCGCGAAAAGTTCGCCAATCCGTACGTTGCTGCCAGCCGGGGCATGATCGACGAGGTCATCGAGCCGAAGGTGACGCGTTACAAGCTCATCAAAGCCCTGGAGATGCTGAAGAACAAGCGGGACGAGAACCCGCCCAAGAAGCACGGCAACATTCCGTTGTAGGCAAGTCAATGTTTGGAAGTCACAACATCACCGAGGCATTAGCGATCGTCGCTGCCGGCTTGGCCGTGGTCTTTGCCGGCCTGACGCTCATCTGGCTGGCTATTTCCCTATTCAATTGGTTCGCGAGCATAGCGAAGCGACGCAAGGAAGCCGCGGCGGTTCCAGAGGTGACGGTGGCAAAGGCGCCAGCAGCCGAGGTGCCCCGCGAGCACCTGTTGGCCATTGGCACGGCCGTCGAGTTGTATCGGCGCTTGCACCTGGAAGTTCCGGAAAGCGCGGTCACTTTTGAACGCGGCGACGTCCGCACCGGTTGGAAGCTCGGGTTCCGCTATGGGCAGCGCCAGCGCCCCGCGAGGTAGGAGGAGATGAAGGAAAAGAAGCTGATATTGGAGATCGAAGGAAAAGAGTACACGGTAGTCATCAGCGACTTTGGCCCGCAGGAGGCCACCATTGCGGTCGATGGCAAGCCCTACAAGGTGGCGCTCAAGGACCTGGGCAGCGAGCAGGTCGCCGAGGTAAGGCCTGCGCCTGCGCCGCCTCCCTCGGCCTTGGAGCCGCAGGTACCTGTGTTCGCCCCGGCTAAGCGCGTTGCCCCTGGTTCGCCAATCCATCGCCCGAAGACGGTCGGCAGCGACTATGCCATCGCCGCCCCTTTGCCTGGACTCATCGTCAAGATCCTGGTGCGCGATGGCGACGTGGTCAGGCGGGGTCAGGCCGTGGCCATCTTGGAAGCCATGAAAATGGAAAACGAAGTGACCTCGCAGACCGAGGGGGTGGTGATCGACGTGCGCTACCGGGAAGGGGATTCTGTCAACCAGGGTGACGTGCTCGTCCTTCTCAAGCCGGTGGAGGGATAGCATGGAGCTCTTTTTTAAACTGGTGCGCACCACCGGCTTCGCGAACATGGAGGTGGGCAACCTCCTGATGATTGTCGTCGGTTGTGTGGCGATCTATCTGGCCATTGCCAAGAAGTACGAGCCGCTGCTGCTGGTACCCATCGGCTTTGGCATCATCGTCGGCAACATGCCCTATGGCGCTGGCATGCCCCTTGGTGTGTACGACACGGTGAGCAATGGCTATCCGCAGAACAGCGTGTTCAGCCTCTTCTACTATGGCGTGACTTCGGGCGTGCTGCCGCCGCTCATCTTCTTGGGAATTGGGGCGTTGACTGACTTTTCGTCCCTCATCTCCAACCCCAAGTCTGTGCTTCTGGGCGCGGCCGCCCAGCTAGGTATCTTCGCCACTTTCTTCGGCGCTATCCTGCTGGGATTCACCACAAAGGAGGCTGCCTCCATCGGCATCATCGGCGGGGCAGATGGTCCCACCTCGATCTTCTTGGCGTCGCTGCTGGCGCCCCACTTTCTCGGGCCCATCGCCATCGCCGGCTATTCGTACATCGCCCTGGTGCCCCTCATTCAGCCGCCGGTTATGCGCCTCCTGACCACGCGCAAGGAGAAGCTCATTCGCATGAAACCGCCGCGACCCGTGAGCCAGCGGGAAAAGATCATCTTCCCCATCGCGGTACTGTTGGTGGCGGCTTTGGTGGCCCCGGGCTCTCTGCCCCTGGTAGGCATGCTCATGCTGGGCAACCTCCTCAAGGAAAGCGGCGTGACCGGCCGTCTGGCCAAGACTGCGGGCACCGCCCTGCTGGACATCTGCACCATTCTCCTCGCCTTCTCGGTGGGCGCCAGCACCC
>JACIZP010000036.1 GCA_014359355.1 Calditrichota bacterium
CAAGTTCAGCCCGCGCATCGGCATGGCCTATCCGCTTACCGACAAGTCGGTGGTGCACTTTAACTTTGGCCATTTCTACCAGGCGCCCAACTACCGCGACCTCTATCGCGCCTCCGGGGCCATCCGCGAAGTGAGCATGATGTTGGGCAACATCATTGGCAACCCGAGCTTGGAGCCGGAGAAAGCTATCCAGTACGAGATCGGCTTCCAGCAGCAGATCGGCGACCTGTACGGGCTCAATGTGACCTTGTGGACCAAGGAGACCACAAACCAGGTGGGCTCTATCACGGTGCCTGCCTATTCGGACCCAGGGCACGATAATCCGTACACCTACTATGTGTTTATTAACAACAACTTCGGTTCGGCCAAGGGCATGGACATCACCCTGCGCAAACGTTACAGCCACTACTTCTCGGGGACCGTCAATTATACGTGGTCGCGGGCGATGGTGCTGAAGCCTACCTCCTGGGACGGCTACTGGGACGGTGACACCAAGCAGACCATGCCCAAGCGGGAGAGCATCGCCTCGTGGGATCAGCCGCACAGCATTCGGGTGCATATCGATTTTAGTATCCCCTCCCGTAGCGGGCCGCGCATTCTGGGCAAGCGGCCGCTTTCCAATTTTGGGGTCAGCCTCGTCTACTTTGGCGAGAGCGGGCGCGTCTATACCCCCTACATGGGCGACGAAGGTTACTTGGAGAGAGAGAACTCCGCGCGTTGGCCGTTCTGGCACCAGTTTGACCTGCGGGCTTACAAGAATCTGAAGGCATTCGGGTTGACCTACTCGGTCTTCGTGCAGGTCCGCAACCTGTTCGATCGCCTTAACGTGCTGGAGGGCTACGAGCGTACCGGCTCGGCAACAGATCCCGGTGGTGCCTATGGTACCTACAGCGCCACGAGGATGGACGGCATCACCATCAACAATTTTGGCCCGCGGCGCTCGATCAACTTTGGCGTGCGGCTGATGATGTAGCACCGGGCACAACAAACAAGCGACTGAAACGCGAGGAGAGCACGCATGCGACCCACACGCAAGCTAAGTATTGTTGTGGGACTGGTGGTGCTGGCAGGAGCCACGCTGGCACAACAGAGGGACTGGTCCCCTGAGCACAAGAGCTTTCCAGCCGACCTGAGGAAGCATGCCAGTAACTTCGATCGCGGCATCGCTTTCATGGACGCTGGCAAGATGCAGGTCAACGGGGTGGAAAACTATGGCATGATCGGCTACC
>JACIZP010000037.1 GCA_014359355.1 Calditrichota bacterium
CTCCGGGGGCGGTTGGCGCAAGAGGAGAGCTGAGTCTTGTGGACGCCAAGCGGAGGAGGGCACGTTATGAAAAGGACATTGGCCTATGTCGGTGCGGGCTGCCTGTTCTGAGGACGGGTGCGCCGCAGGTGGCTGGGAGGTGAAGGAGCACCGGGTATTCACCTACGACCGCGCAAGCGAGCGGGTCACGTCGGTTGTGAGCGATGAGATCCCTGATACCCAGTTGCGCAAGGCGACGCAGTACGTCTGCTGGGACCTGGCGGAGGTGTTCAAGGACGCCCATTACGGCGGTGATTCCTTCCGTTTCTCGCAGGCGACGCAGGGAGCCGGCTACTTCCATAAGGTGATTTGGAACCTTAGCAGTAGCCAGTCCTGCTGCCTTCAGAACTACCCCGGGGGGTTCAACGATTGCATTTCTTCGCACTCCTGGGCGTCAGTCGGGTGGTACCCTTACCAAACCACACCCCACAAGCTGCAGGTCTGGAAGCATGCAAACCGCAGCGGGCCCAGCCACACGTTCGAGAACGGGCACCAAGACTTTGACGACGACTGGGAAGGGGAGATCTGGTGGCAGAACGGCATCCCAGAGAGCATCAATGACAAGGTATCTTCAATAGATATGATGTATTGGGTATCATATGCTCCGTGAAGTGTTCATCTCTCTTTGGGTCGTCGCTGGAGGAGGTACTAGCATGAAAAAGTCGGTGGTTCTGGTGGCCCTGCTCTTGGTGCTGGCCGAATGGGCAATGGCGGGGCCCGGCAGGGTTGCTGTGCAGGTTCAGGCTGGCGCGAGCATGCTGGGTGCCGGCAGCGAGCCCCGTTTCTCGCTGGGGTGGTTCGGCACAATGCTGGACAGCAGCACGCGGCAGCGATGGGACGGGGACTTTGATGCAGTAGTCGGGAGGGCTGCATGGGCACGCGTGTCCATGAGTTGGCGCCCACTTGACCGGCTAGCAGCTGTGCTGTCACTTGATGCAGGATCGCCGCTCGGGTACGTGGAGAGGCATGACGTCCAAATGGGAGCGTTCTGGGGCGTGAGCTCCTCTCGTCCCGAGATCCCCCTGGCCGCGGAAGGATACCTGGTGTGCCCGGCTTTGGCCGTGCGGGTGTACCTGCACACTGGAGCGACGGAACCTTACATTGAGCTTGGGCAGGGATACATGTGGCAAGTGCTGGACGTGTGGTGGGATCCTTCCGGCGTGCAGCTGCCCGGGTTCCGCTACAGGATCCACCACAGGCACCGCGCTGCCAGGCCAAGCATGAGAGCTGCGCTAGGGCTGGCCCATTCCGTGTCGCCGAGCATGCAGGCGCACGCTCTCGTCGAGTGGTTATCAACGCGCAATGGGCCGGGGGGTTCCTACTTCTTGGACTGGGACCGAGTCCACCAGCGCTTTGACCTGTCGGTCGGTGTGAGTTACGCTTTCTGACGCCTCGGCTCAGCTGCGACGGGCAGGCGGAAAGTTCTCCTGAACGCGACGGTGCGGGCGGGGTTGGCGCATAGTGGCTGGCGCACCTATTGCCCAATTCGCTTACGTGCGCAGCCCCGCCCTCTGCCGGCCCGCTTCCGAGGCTGGGGTGCCGAAAGCTACGAGGGCAGCGCAATGGTTGAGGCAGCTGGACATAGCCAGAGGCAACTGGGAGGGGCAAAGAGCCCGCATGCTGCCCCCCCGAGGGGATGGGGAGCGCTGCGGGCGGATAGCGTGCCCAGGAGGGAGAGAGAGGCCTGAGTGTGAGGTGCCGGGTGGCGCCCTGCGCTCAGGTCTTTTTTTTTCCGGGCGGAGCCCTCCGGGGGCGCTTGGCGCAAGAGGAGAGCTGAATATCGTCGACGCCAAGCGGAGGAGGGCACGTTATGATGAGGACATTGGCCCATGACGATGCGGGCTGCCTGGCAGTGGCACTGCTGTGGCTGGCCTGCGGGGGCATGTTCTTGGGTGGGTGCGCGAGGGAGGTTAGCGGGCCCGAACAGGCTCGGGAGGCGGAGGCCGGGTCGCTTGCCGCGGGTAGCGAGCCCCGCAGCGCCGCGGGCGACGGGCAGGCGGTGACACACTGCGTGCGGTTACCCTAGAGCGGAGCCAGGCACGAGGAGGAGTGGGGGTACGGGGAACGCATAGAGGAGCAGGGGGCGTGGCTTGAGGTAAAGGGGTACATCTTAGATGAGACAGTGCCGGGCGGCCTGCCCACCTTGTTCTTTTGCGCTTATACCAGAGCGACAGAACCGTATTTCTTTCTGGATGTGAGCGCTACGGCCCACTGGCAGCCCTACGCTGGAATAGAGGGAGGTTGACCTATTCCCTGAGCTCTCCACATTGCCAACTTTTTCTCTTGACTTTTTCGAAAAAAGGGCTATATTGCAGATTGGCTGGGGAGGGGTGCCGCGGCTATCGAGCTTGGAGCGGCTGGACGAGCACCACGTGAGGGGGAGGGAAAACCTGGGCCTACCTCGGAGGAATGCACGTCATGAAGCTTAACAAGCTACTTGTGACTCTCCTTGTCGTCGGGATGGCGTGCGTCTGCCTTGCTGGCACCACCGGGAAGATCGCCGGCACCGTCATTGACAAGGAGACAAAGGCACCGCTTCCGGGCGTCAACGTGGTCATCGAGGGGACGACCATGGGGGCGGCCACCAACCTGCAAGGCTACTACGTGATCCTGAACGTCCCACCTGGCACCTATACCATGCGCGCCTCCATGATCGGCTACACGCGGGTCACCGCCACGCAGGTGCGAGTGAGCATCGACCAAACCACGACCGTGGACTTTCAGCTGCAGCCGGAGACATTGATGGGGCAGGAGGTCACGGTCGTGGCCGAGCGGCCGGTGGTGCAGAAGGACGTCTCCGCCAGCGTGGCCAGCCTGAACTTCAAGGAGATCGAGGCGCTCCCCATGGTGCGGGTTGCCGAGGTGGTGGGATTGGAGGCAGGTGTCATAGGGCTCACCATCCGTGGCGGAGGCAGCGAGCAGACCAACTTTGTTGTCAACGGCTTCTCCCTGCGCGACGAGAGGACCTTCCAACCCTATACTGGCATCAGCTATACCTCCATTGACGAAATCAAGATTCAGACCGGCGGTTTCAGCGCCGAGTTCGGCAACATCCGCTCTGGGTTGATAAACGTCGTGACCAAGGAGGGCAGCAGGGACAAGTACAGCTTCGGGTTCCTGGGGAGGTATCGCCCGCCTGGGCCCAAGCACTTCGGCCACGCGCCCTACTCCCGGGACTCCTACTGGATCCGTCCCTACGTGGACGACGCCGTTTGCTGGACCGGCACCAAGAACGGCGCCTGGGACTCCTACACGCAGAAGCAATTCGTCGAGTTTGAGGGTTGGAATGCGGTCTCGGCCAAAACCCTGGCAAACGACGACCCCAACGACGACCTCACCCCTGCCGCGGCGCAACAGGTGTTCCTGTGGGAACACCGGCGCATTTTGGAAGTGAGGGACCACGACTATGACGTCGACATGAGCTTCGGCGGCCCGGTGCCTGTGGTGAGCCAACTCCTCGGTGACTTGCGCTTTTTTGCCTCTTATCGGCGCACGCGCGAGATGTATGTGGTGCCCCTTTCTACCGACTGGTACCGCGACTACCATGCGCAGCTCAAGCTGACCTCTGACCTGAGGCCCGGCTTGAAGCTCATGGTGGAAGGGATGATGGGCGGTGAGAACGGGACTAATGACAACAACTCAGGTCTGCCTGGCATCTTCCGCAGCCCGGAGAGTATAGCTGATGCCCTGAGCAACGGCCCCAAGTACATTGACGGCCGCATGTTCGGCGACGCCTACTGGTGTCCCTCCACCTACAAGCGCAACAGCCTCGGTGCCAAGTTGACCCACGTTCTGAACCCTGCCACTTTCTACGAAATCACGCTCCAGCGGTACCACACCAGCTACGACACCAATCCTGGGCGGGCACGCGACACCTCACGGGTCTACCTGTTCGGCAACAACTATTGGGTGGACGAGGCGCCGTTCGGCTACCAACCGGCACCGAGCACCGGCATTGTGGGCCTGCGTATGGGCGTGGGCATGAGCAACTCGCGCGACAGCAGCAAGGTCACCGTCTGGTCACTACGCGCGGACTTTACCAGCCAGCTTAACCGCCACAACAACCTGAAGACCGGCGTGGAGTTTGTTTACACCGACAACAACGTCAACTACGCCTCGGTGGACAAGTTCTTGCCCAGCGGCCGGTCCAAGTCCAAATGGCACACCTACCCAGTGCGCGGTGCGGTCTACGTGCAGGACAACCTGGAATTCGAGGGGATGATAGCGAACGTCGGTCTGCGTCTGGATTATTCGCACGCTGGCGGCGAGTGGTACGTGTACGATCCGTTCACCCGCGCCTTTTCAGCGGAAAGGTCTTTGGGCATCGACACCCTGCTGGCCAAGGAGCCTACCAAACGCATCATAGAACTCAGCCCACGGCTGGGTGTGGCGTTCCCCATCACGGTCAACAGCAAGCTGTATTTCAACTATGGCCACTTCCGGCAGTTGCCGCTGCCCGAGAACCTCTTCCTGCTGCGTCGGTTCACAGACAACAACGCCGTGACCAGAATCGCGGACCCCAACAACCCGCTGCCCAGGACGATCGCTTACGAGTTGGGGTATGAGCACAGCCTGTTCAATCAGTTCCTGCTGCGCTTGGCAGGGTACTATAAAGACGCTTCTCTGCAGTCGCGGCTGGTCACGTATGTCAGTCGGGATAACAAGGTCAACTACAGCGTCACCAAGCCGTACTCCTATCAGGACACGCGTGGCTTCGAGCTGACCCTGCGCAAGAATCGTGGTCCGTGGGTGCAGGGTTTCGTGAACTACACCTACGACGTGACCACCGCCGGCAACTTTGGCTTCGGCACTTACTACGAGAACCCCGCCGAGCAGCGCCGCTATGAACGCGAGACCCGCTCGCACTATCAGGAGAAGCCGGTGCCGCGGCCCTATTCGCGCGCCAATATCGACTTTTTCACGCCGCAGGAATTTGGCCCCAAGGTGCTCGGCCTGTCACTCCTCGGCGATTGGCGCTTGAACGTGTTGGCCGTGTGGCGCTCCGGCTACCACTTCACCTGGACCGGAGGGGGGACTATACCAGGCATTCAGTACAACGTCCAGTGGCGTGACTACTACAACGTGGACCTCCGTCTGAGCAAGAACTTGCGTCTCGGCTTTGCCAACGTGGAGTTCTTTGTGGATGTCTACAACCTGTTCAACATCCGCTACATGACTCAATATGGCTTTGTCGACGGCAAGGACTATGAGGCCTACATGAAGTCGCTCCACCTGCCAGCAGGTATTGGCAACCGCCTTGCCTACGGAAACATCCCGGGTAACGACAAGCCTGGCGACTACCGGAAAGACGGCGTGAAATTTCAGCCCATGGAATTCGTGCCGAACATGAGCGATGTGAGCAGGCTTGACCCCAAGGTCATCTATTACGACAAGAGCAGGGACAACTTCTTTGAGTGCATCGGTGGGCAGTGGGTGATGGTGCCCGAGCCGAAGCTCAAGAAGTTGCTGGACGAGAAGGCCCACATCGACATGCCGAACCAGCAGTACTTCACCTTCTTGCATCCGCGGGACGTGTACTGGGGCATTCGGCTGTGGGTGAACTATTAGCGGGCTTGGTCTCAACCGAACCTCGAGGGCAGAGCGATGAGCGCCTGGACAAAGAAAAAATTCTGGATAGTGGCAGTGCTCAGTGCGGTGCTGGCACTGCCAGGGTCCCTGTTTGGTCAGTACGATATTCGCTGGATGGCCGTGGGCTCCTTGCACAATTGGTACTCCAGCATTGGCTCCGAGATCGAGCACGGCTTCATGAAGGTGCAGCAGTACGGCATGCAATGGCCGGCCATTTACCAGTACCAGGACATGCAGGCGGCCAAGGCGCTGTGGATCGGCTGCAAGAACTTCACCGATCAGAACGGCATGTTCTTCCCGTACAAGGTGGTGCACGTGGGACCGCGCGTGTCTGGCGGTGGCGAGTTCTTCCCCATCAAGATGGAGATGGTAAGCCGTTTCGAGCCACCAGTGGTCTTTGTGGATGGTGCACTTTCGTACGAGAAACCTGTGGACAACAACCGCGTCGACCCGAGCATGAAGGCAGACAGGATGATCATCAATGTCACCAACTGCCAGCTCGGCATTACCATGACGCGCAAGATTTTCCAGTTTAGCAATCCGTATCACGACAACTACATCGTCTGCGACTACACCTTCACCAACACAGGCAATGTAGATGACGATCCCGAGATCGAACTGCCCAATCAGACCCTTGAGGACGTCTACTTCTTTTTCCAGTTCCGGTGGGCGGTCTGTCGCGAGACCCGCTATCTGATCGGCAATGCCACCGGCTGGGGCATAAACTTGATGCTGGACGCGCGAGGTGATGGGGTGAAGGTCGATCCCCCCAATGAGAATTTCCGCTGCCAGTTTGGATGGCATGGAAAGTATCCGCCCTTCACGTTGTACGACAACATCGGGGCGCCCATCTGGAGCCCGCAAGGCTCGGCGGGCTATATCGGTGCCGCGGACACCGTAGGGAGGCTGGGTGCTGCGCAATTCATCGGCGTGGTTACGCTCCATGCTGACCATTCACCCACCGATCCTAGCGACGACCCCATGCAGCCATCTACCACCACCTACGAGTCCTCTGACGCGCCGAACACTTCTCAGAACGACCCGTTCAATATCGCGCGCATGGAGTCGGAGTATGGCTGGATGTCTAAGGGGCACATGTCGCCGCGGCACTGCGACAAGGTGGAACCCAGCGGCGATTTTGCCTCGCCCACTGGCGATCCGGCGCTGGGCACCCCAGGCGGTTTCTCGGCCTGCAACGGCTATGGGCCGTACACGTTGCGTCCGGGGGAGAGCATCCATATTGTGTGGGCTGAAGCAGCCGCCGGGCTCAGTCGGGAGATGTGCATCGAGATCGGCAGACAATACAAGAAGGGCATAATCGATGCCCGCACCAAGAATCAGTGGGTGCTCACCGGTCGCGACTCGTTGTTCCAGACCTTCCGGCGTGCCATTGCCAACCACAGCTCCGGCTACACCATAGCCGAACCGCAGTTTCCACCTAGCGAGGTGTACATCAACGGTGGCGGTGACCGCATCAACTTGGAGTGGAAAGTCTACGACGAGGGGCCTCGCCCGTTGGGCTTCGAAATCTATCGAGCTAAGGGAAGGTATGACAGCACCTACACCCTCGTTTATCGCGCCGGACCAGATGAGCGTTCGTTCAGAGACACCCAGCTGGAGCGCGGCCCGTCGTACTACTACTACGTAGTTGCCGTGGGGCCTGAGATGCCGGGCAACCCGGCGTTGAACATCCCTGCCCACACGCTGAAAAGCAATCGTTACTATACGCAGGCATACGACCCCACCAACTTGAAGCGGCCTGCGGGGGAGAAGCTGAGCGATATTCGCATCGTGCCAAACCCGTACAATATCTCCGCAGACCCCAACAATCTGCTCTTCCCGGGTGAAGGGGACAAGATTGCTTTCTTCAACATTCCGGGCGAGTGTACCATTCGCATCTTCACGGAAAGTGGTGAACTCATCAAGACTATCGAGCACACCGACGGGACAGGTGATGCTTATTGGAACTGCACCACCTCCTCGAACCAGGTGATCGTGAGCGGCGTCTACCTCGTGGTGGTCACCGACCACAAGACTGGCAAGAGCGCGGTGGAGAAGCTGGTGGTTATCCGGTAAGCGGATCCAAGCATAGGGTACTGCCATGAAAAGGTCGCTAATTGCAGTCCTGCTGCTGGCCGGGTGGTGCATGAGCGCCCATGGCCAGACACAAAAGTTGCAGAAGTTAGCGCAGACCGGTATGAAGTTCCTGAGCGTGACCACCGATGCTCGCGCCAGCGCCTTGGGCGAGGC
>JACIZP010000038.1 GCA_014359355.1 Calditrichota bacterium
ATTTACTCTGACCGCGATAGCACTCCTCCTCGCGGTCAATGCCGGCCACGGCCAGTATTACTTCGGCCGCAACAAGGTGCAGTACGACAACTTCCGCTGGCATGTGCTGCAGACCGAGCACTTTGACATTTACTTCTACCCAGAGATGCGCAAGATAGCGGAGATCGGCGCAGCCTATGCCGAGGAGACCTACCGCGTCTTGGAAGACCGCTTCGATCACAATATCAACCGGCGCATCCCGCTCATCTTCTACGCAAGCCACGCCCACTTCCAACAGACCAACACCACCCCCTATCTGGTCCCCGAGGGCGTGGGGGGCTTTTTTGAATTCCTCAAAGGACGAGTGGTGGTACCCGCCAATGGCTCCATCTCCGAGTTCAAGCACGTGATCCGGCATGAGCTGGTGCACGTCTTCACCTACAGCAAGCTGGCCGCCGTGTTCAAGGAGCGCGGGAGGCTCGCACCGACGGACCTCCCCCTTTGGTTCATCGAAGGCCTGGCTGAGTACTGGTCCACTGGCTGGGACTCGCAGGCGGAGATGTTCATCCGGGATGGTGTGCTCAACGGTTACATTGTCCCTCTCAGCCAGATGTACCAGATCTACGGCTCCTTCCTCATGTACAAGGAAGGACAGGCGATCCTCAAGTACATCGGCGAGACGTTTGGCGAGGAAAAGATTCTCCGCCTCATCGAAAACAGCTGGAAGCAGGAGCGCTTCGCCGACGTGATGAGGCTCACCCTCGGGGTGGACACGGAGCAATTCGACAAGCAGTGGCTCTACGCGCTGAAGAAGAGCACCTACCCCCTGTTAGAGCGGCGCGACTCCCCGGAGATGAGCAGCACGGTGGTCACCCGCGAAGGCATCGACACCAAACCGGTCTTTTACCGTCGCGCGGACGGTGGCTACGTGGTTTTTGTCTCCAACCGGATGGGCTACTCGAACATCTATCTGCAAAGGATAGACGGCGGACGCGAGCCGCCAAAGGCGGAGGTGCTCATCAAAGGCGAGAGGACATCGGAGTTTGAGAGCTTTCACGTGCTCCAGAGCAAAATCGACGTGACACCCACCGGCCTGTTGGCTCTTGTGAGCCGAAGCGGCGCCAGCGACGTGCTGCATGTCTTTGACATTGAGCACCGGAGCATGGTGAAACAGGTCCGCTTCGACTCCCTCGTGTCCCTCTACTCGCCATCCTGGGCGCCGGACGGGCAGAGGTTGGTGGTCACCGGGCTCAGCTTTGGCGGCCAAAGCGACCTGTACCTGGTGGACTTGGAACGCGAGACAGCCGAACAGCTGACCAACGACCTGTTTGACGACCGCGATCCCGCTTGGTCACCAGACGGGTCGGTCATCGCGTTCAGCAGCGATCGGCCACCCTACGGCGCGGACGGCTGCTACAACCTCTTCATACTTGACCTGCGCACCGGGGCAGTGGAGCCGGCGACGTGTGCGCCGCACAACGACCTTTCGCCTGCTTGGTCGCCGGACGGCCGCTATCTGACCTTTACCTCAGACCGCGATGGCGCTTACAACATCTGGATGGTGCGCAATACGGCTCGGGGCCCGTTCGCCTCGCTCTCAGGGAGTAGCACCGAATCCGCTGCCGACACGAAACACTACCCGGCCGCCACGGACGAGCTGGACGAGCTGCGGCAACTCACCTTCTTCACTACCGGCGCCTTCGACCCCGATTGGACGGACAACGACCAGATCCTGTTTTCCGCCTTTGAGAACTTTTCTTTCCGTCTGCGCCTTCTGGATGAGGTGGTCAGGAAGTTCGAAAGCTCGAATGTGGCCTCTGCGGACACGGTCCCTCAGCAGAGCGTGGAGCGACTGAGCCAGGAGGTGAGCGGCGACGTGTTCAGCAAGGCGGTCAAGTATCGTCCCAAGTTCGACCTTGATGTGGCACAGAGTGCCGTCACGCAGGATCCCATCTATGGCACCTCTGGGGGCGCGCAGCTGGCCATCACCGACATGCTGGGCAACGCGCAGTATTACTTCCTGATCTACAACAACGCCCGCACGCGCGATGAGTTCTTGGAGAGCTTCAACGTCGCGGTGACCCGCCTGGATCTAACCCATCGCACGAACTTCGCGGTGGGTCTCTATCACTTTGCCGGTCGCTACTACTCGCTGTACGACTTTTACTTTTGGGAGCGGCGTGCCGGAGGATTTGCCGCCGTCAGTTACCCCTTTTCGGTGTTCAACCGCTTCGAGGCCAGTCTCAATGTGCGCTATTCGGACAAAGACTGGTACGTGTTCAACCGACGGCGCAAGGCAGTGTTGGTCTCCAACATCGTCTCCTTCGTGAAGGACAATTCGCTTTGGGGGCCCACCGGCCCGGTGGATGGCGAACGCTACAACCTCACCGTCGGCAACACCTTGGATGTGCAGCACTCCCACGTGAATTTCGTCACGCTCATCGCCGACTATCGGCACTACTTCCGCATCAGCCGGAGCGTCACCCACGCCCTCCGTCTGATGACGATGATGAACAAGGGCAAGGAAGCCACGCCCTTCTTCATGGGCGGCAGCTGGGACCTGCGCGGCTATCCCCTGTGGCGGATCTGGGGGACAAAGTTAGCTCTGGTGAGTAACGAACTCCGCTTTCCGTTCATCGATCGCTTCTTCATCAAGTTCCCCATTGGCGGCTTGGCATTGAATGCCATCCGGGGCGCCCTCTTTGTCGACCTTGGCAACGGTTGGGACGACCACTTTGATGAGCTCCTGGGAAGCGTGGGCTTTGGTGTGCGCTGGCGTATTGGCGGCGTGCTCGTGCTGCGTTTGGATGGGGGACGCAAATTCAGCCTGCCGGAACCGTCGCGGTTTCACCACCTCAAGGACATCAACGTTGACAAGCACTGGTTTACACAATTCTTCTTCGGCTGGGATTTCTAGGGAGCGACGTACTCTGCGGCTCCTCTGTCTGCTCGCGGGCTCGGCGGTGGCCCTCGGTGGGTGCGCCCGGCTCCTGCTGCCACAACTTGCCGAGAAGGGCGACGCCCATCTGTGGCCGCAGTTCGGCGGGGCGGCGCAGCGGACTAATGTCGTCGCTGCAGAGCTGGCCCCGCCGTTGGAGCTTGACTGGCAGCGCAAGGCCACCGCCAGCCTCGGACCGACGTTTCTCGCCGCCGGTACAAGCATCCTTTGTCCCACGAAAGACGGCCACTTGCTGGTCATGGACGGGCCCTCCGGCAAGAAGGTTGCCCAGAAGAAGTTTCGGCCCGGCTTTGAAATTACCTGCGCGCTGTATGAAAACCTTCTCGTTGTCGCTCGGCGCCACGGGAACCCAAGCCTCACCGTCCACGACCTCGGTGACGGGCACCTGCTTTGGTCGGCGGCTGCGGGGAGCATCGAGACTGAACCGCTCATCGCCGACGGCCACTTGATTGTCGCCGCCGACGAAAAGCGCCTCACCGCCTATGAGTTGCGCAGTGGCAAAGTCCTCTGGACCCTGAACACGGATGATAACTTGCGCTCCACGCCCGCGTACGCCGAAGACAAGGTGGTGTTCGGCAGCGACGACGGCCGCGTTCGCGCCGTGGACGTGCGCAAGGGCACCCTCATCTGGCAATATCGCACCGGAGGGGCCGTCCTCGCTCCGCCGGCCATCAGCCACGGGATCGTCTGTGTGGGCTCGACCGACCGCAGTTTCTACGCCCTGTCGCTGGATTCGGGACTCGTCCGCTGGGTCTTTCCCACTGGGGGAAGAATCCGCCACGGGGCGGCAGTAGCTGACTCGGTGGTGCTTTTCGGCAGCAACGACCACTTGGTGTACTGCCTGTCCCTGCGCAATGGCAGCGAGCGCTGGCGCTTCCGGGCCAAGAGCATCATCAGCACCCCACCGTTGGTGGCAGGCAAGGTCGTCTACGTGGGTTCGCTGGACCAGCACGTCTACGCCCTCGACCTGGACAGCGGCCGGGAGTTGTGGAAGTATGACACCGGTGGCCGCGTGCGCACCATGCCTCTGGTGGCCTACGACAGGCTTTTCGTGGCAGCAGAGGGCAACCGCATTTTCGCCTTTCGGGCGAAGGGCAAAGCATGAGAGCAGGCCTCCTCAGGCAGAATCTGCGCAGGGCGGCGCTGTGCTGCGCGGTGCTGCTGAGCCTCATGGGCTGCTCAGGAGCATCTGGCCAGCCTCCGGAGTTGCACGGAGGCGACTTGGGGCTCTTCTGGCAGGGTACTGCTGGGGCACACACTCCTGGGCCGCAGGTCGGTGTGGCGCGTCCTCATTGCGCCTTGAGTGTGGAACACAGCCTCTTTTCTGAGCTGCTGCTGTGGCCGGCGGCTGACTCGTCCCGACGTCTTATCAGCGCCCGGGTGCACGTGGACCCGCGCAAGAAGCGAGACGCGCGCATTTCCTGGTTTTTCTTGGGAGCCACGGTGCTTGCGGGCGGCGCCTCCATATACCTGAAGAGCAGTGCCGACGATCGCTACGAGCGCTACCTGCGGGCGGGCTCACCAGAGGCCATGAACCGCTACTACGATGAGGCCTGCCGGCTGGACAGATATGCCGCAGCGGCCTACGGCACATTTCAAGTGAGCTTCGTGCTCTGGGTCATCTTTTTCCTCAAGTCTCGCTAAGGGAACAAGGCCTTCCTGGCACCAAGGAGGTCCACTGGAAAGGAGCGAGGGCTACGCGCTCGTCGGACACTCATGCCAACACCGAGGCCCTGCAGATCGAACCTTGGCGGCGGGCAAGTCCTGCGCAAGAGGGAGATGCTGA
>JACIZP010000039.1 GCA_014359355.1 Calditrichota bacterium
GGTGGTGACCGTTGAGGAACTTCTGGACGAGGAAAGCAGGAACCTTGCTTGGGATGATGCGCCTCCAACAGAACGGCCGCACGCAGTCAAAGGACGGAAAGCGATGGGGCTCAAACGACTGATGAGCAAGACGCGTGTGACGCGGCGACTGGGCACCTGGTTGTTTGGCTGGCGCTGGAAAAAGGTGCGCATCGACACGGAGCGGTGAGTGAGACTGCACCCGAGGTTGAAACGAGCTGGAGTCATAGTCCTTGCGCTCTTTTTCTGCGTGGGAACTGGACGTGTTGGGGCACAGCAGTTCCCGCAGCCCCGGGGTTATGTGAACGACTTCGCCAACGTCATCGAGCCGGACTATGAGGCGCGCATCACCGCCGTGTGCGAGGAGGTCAAACGCAAGACTGGGGCCGAGATTGCGGTGGTGACCGTGCCGAGCGTCGGCGATTACGATTACCAGGACTATGCCAATCGACTATTCGAGGCATGGGGAATTGGCAGCAAAGACAAGAACAACGGCCTGCTGATTTTCAACACGGTGGCCGAACGTAAGATCTGGATCGAGGTCGGCTATGGGTTGGAGGGGGCGATCAACGACGCACGCGCCGGCGATATCTACCGCCACCAGATCAGGCCCCACCTCCAGCGCGGGGAGTACGGCAAAGGGCTGCTGGCTGGTACCGTCGCGGCAGCCCAGCTCATCGCTCAAGAATACGGGGTTGCCCTTGACCTTGATGAGGCGGTAGGCGCTATTGGCGGACCGCCTCCAGCCGCCCGCACCGGAATTCCGCTGTGCACCATTCTCTTCATTGTGCTCATGGTGCTCCTATTCAGCAGGATGGGTGGTGGTCTTTTCCCGTTCTTGGTCTTCAGCTCCCTGTTCGGTTCGCCTCGGCGTGGAGGAGGTTGGGGCGGAGGGTTCGGCGGCGGGTTCGGGGGTGGCTTCGGCGGGGGCTTCGGTGGCTTTGGCGGCGGCGCAAGCGGCGGGGGAGGAGCAGGAGGTGGCTATTAGCAAGACGGGCACCCGATGCTCGTACGCTGCATTACTCCGAACGCAAAGCCGACCTTTGTGGAGGTAAGAAATGGCAAGAGTGCCGCACACACCGGATGAAATATTCGAGGCGTTTGTTGCGGACTATCGTGCTCTCTTTGGCGAACAGCTCGTCTCCATAGTCCTTTACGGCAGCGGGGCACGCGGCGAATACGTGCGCAAGCGCTCGGACATCAACTTCCTCATCGTCCTCAGCGAGGAGGGCATGAAGGAGATTGGCAAGGCCCTGCCGGTTGTCGCCAAGTGGCGGAAGAGAAACGTGAGCACCCCGCTGTTTATGACCCCCGAGTACATAGCCTCGTCGCTGGATAGCTTTCCCATGGAGTTTCTCTCTCTGAAGCAACACCACAGGGTCGTCTTCGGACAGGACCCGCTGCAGCAGCTCGAGATAGACAGAAAGCTCCTCCGCCTGCAGTGCGAGCGAGAGGTGAAGGGAAAACTCCTCCATTTGCGCGAGGCTTACCTGGCCACGGAGGGGCGGCGCGACCGCCTGGCTGCGCTTGTCCGCCGGTCATTGACCGCGTTTGTGCCGCTGTTCGAAGCGCTGCTGGTGCTCAAGGACGCGGAGGTGCCGAGGAGCAAGAAGGAAGTCATTACCGCAGCGGTGGAAGCATTCGGCCTGGACCCTGCGGTGTTTACTCAGCTTCTGCACGTCTGGAGCGGCGAAAAACTTGACCGCCAGGCCCTTGACCGTCTGGTTCAACAGTATGCCTGGGAAGTGAGAAGACTTGCACTCACCGTTGACGCAATGTAACCCTGCAGTAGGAGGAGACTATGCGCAAGACTGGCTCTCTTATCCTGATCGTCATCATCGTCGTCATCCTTTTTCTGGGACTACGTGGCTGTTCCACCTACAATGCGCTCGTCAGCACAGATGAGGAGGTCAAGGCCGCGTGGGCGCAGGTGGAAAACCAGTACCAAAGGCGCTATGACCTCATTCCCAACCTGGTGGAGACCGTCAAGGGGTACGCTGCCCATGAGCGGGAGACACTGATTGCTGTAACAGAGGCGCGGGCGAAGGTTGGCCAGGCACGAACCCCGCAGGAGGTCATCGAGGCCAACGACCAGTTGTCTTCGGCGTTGGCACGTCTGTTGGTGGTGGTTGAGCGCTATCCTGAGTTGAAGGCCAACGAGAACTTTATCCGGTTGCAGGATGAACTGGCCGGCACGGAGAACCGCATCGCCGTGGAACGCCGCCGCTACACCGAGGTGGTGCAAAAGTTCAACACGATGGTAAGGCGATTCCCGACAAACATCATCGCAGGGATCTTCAACTTCAAGGTGCGAGAGACCTTCGAAGCGGTAAGTCCAGCGCGTGAAGCGCCTCGCGTCGATTTTGGCAGCGGCACCCGGTAGCTCTGCGGCGAGTTGCCGTTTTCTCCCCCTGCGCGAGGCTCGTGCGTGGGAGGGGATAGTGCCTGCCAAGAGAACCGCGAGGAAAGAGGAATGAGCGCCCTGTGGCTAGCCCTGATCGGGATTGTGCTGCTTGTGTTTGCGTACCTTAGCTATGGGGGCTTTGTCGCTAAGAGGTTGGGGATTGACGCCAGGCGGCCCACGCCGGCGCAGACGATGAACGATGGGGTCGACTATGTGCCCACGCGCGCGCCAGTAGTGCTGGGGCACCACTTTGCCTCCATCGCCGGTGCGGGGCCCATTGTGGGTCCAGTGATGGCGTCAATCTTTGGGTGGCTGCCGGTGTACCTTTGGATCGTGGCCGGCGGCATCTTTGTGGGTGCGGTGCACGACTTTGGTGCGGTGGTGGCCTCCCTGCGCCATCGCGGCAAGTCCATCGGCGAAGTCATTGAAGAGCACATCGGCAGGAACGGCAAGCTTCTGTTCCTGCTTTTCTCCTGGTCGACCCTCTTGCTGGTCATCGCGGTTTTTACCCAGCTTGTTGCCAAGACATTTGAGCAGGTGCCGTCGGCAGCCACGGCTTCCTTGCTCTTCATGGTGCTCGCCATGAGCTTTGGCCTCTCCATCTACCGAGGACGAGTGCCCTTGGTACCTGCCACTGTCGTGGGGGTTGCCCTGCTCTTTCTCTCTGTCTCCGTGGGGCAGAGATGGCCCCTTGCGCTACCGGCTGGGGTATGGCGCTACGTGCTTTTGGCTTATTGCTTTGCCGCGGCCGTCCTTCCCGTATGGTTCCTCCTGCAGCCCCGTGACTATCTGAACTCGTACTTGCTGTACGCCCTGCTGGTCGGGGGCGCGGTGGGGGTTTTCTTCGCCCGGCCGCACGTCAACATGGGCGCGGTTGGCCATTTTCATACGGACCTGGGATACCTTTTCCCTGTGCTCTTTGTGACGGTGGCCTGTGGGGCCATCTCGGGTTTCCATTCCCTGGTGGCCTCAGGCACAACTGCCAAACAGGTGGCAAGGGAGACTGACGCAAAGCTCATAGGCTATGGCGCGATGCTCATTGAGTCTTTTCTGGCGATAATAGCGCTGCTTACCGCTGCCACCATGGCCTCGGGTCGTCTTCAGCAGCTGTACGCC
>JACIZP010000040.1 GCA_014359355.1 Calditrichota bacterium
TCTGGGCGTGGGCGGCCGCGGTCAACGCGGCCAAGGCGAGCATGCTTAGGGCTATTTTGCGCACAAGGCACTCCGATGGAGGTTCGGTATCAACTGCGGTGTCGCGCTTGTCAAGGCCATCACCGTGCCAGTTGCTTCTCTACCGCCTGCAGCAGGCTGCCATCTTCCAAGTAGCGATAGAGATTCTTGCCAGGACATACAGTCTGCTCAGTGTAGTCACGATGGCCCCTGATGTTGCTCAACGGCACCTCGTAGATGCGAGCCAGGTGTGCAGTTAGCGCTACCAGTGCCTCGAACTGCTCTTGGGTTACCTCTTGCACTTCAAAGTTCCCCAACAGGCAGATGAGCGCGTGGCCGCGGGGATCATAGTCGGTGTTGGTGTCGCCTGGGTAGTTGATGGGCCGCCCCTCGTAGATGCGACCCTGGAAGTCAATGAGGAAGTGGTAGGGGATGTCGATCCACTTCTTCTCGGTGCGGCTCCAGGACTGCAGGTTGCGCAGGTACTGAATCGGGTCTTTGTCGGCCGGGAACTCCTCACCTCCGTGGTGAATCGTGATCTTGCTGATCCTGTGGGTGGGAAGGCTGGCGCGCAACGGCTGCCAACCCCACTCTCCACGATGAACAACGGTCATTCCCTCCGGATAGGGGACTTCCACCACGGCGATCCCGCTTCCGTGATGCAAGGCGCAGCTGGTCAAGAGAAGGAGCAAAAGTCCCGCGTATACGCCCGCCACTCTCATGGCGCCTCCCCGTTACTGGTAGAGCTCTCAAGACAATCCCCTGCTCCCCGGGCCAATGTTGCTGCGGCACAATTTAGCAAATAATCCCCTGCAAGTCAAGCAAATCGTTGCGGGATGAGAGGAGGGACGGCGCGGTGGGCAATTGGCGTCACAGTTCTGGCGGAACTTCGATCGCTCGGCGCTCCAAAAGGGTGCCCTCCATCACGAACAGGGTGGCGAGCGCGTTCAGGTAGTCGACTGTGGCCCTGACCTCGCTCAACTGGCTGCTAGTGAGGTCGCGCTGCACCTGCAGGACAAGAAGGTTGGTGGATCTGCCCACGCGGAACTTTTCCACTTCAGCCTCGAGGTTCTTCTCCTGCAGCAGGCGCGCCTCCCGGGAAGCATCGATCTGTTGGCGCGTGCGTAGGACGTCGGCGTAGGCTATGCGCACGTCGCGTTGCGCCAGCTGCTCCATGTTGCGCAGCGCTATCTCGAGCTGTTCCCTGGTCTTGAGAGCCCGGCGGAGCTGTGCACGCGCCTTGGCGTCCACGACGGGAAATTGGAAGGTCACACCGGCATTGACGCTGTAGAAGGGACTCTCAATATCCGGCGCCGCTTCTTTGAACGTGCGCGCATAAGAGGTGCGCCCGAAGGTGACAAAGACATCCAGGCGGGGGAGAAGGCCATTCTTGGTGTAGGATACCTGCAGCTCGCCGCGTCGATGCGCCAGTCGGGCCTGTGCGATGTCTGGGCGATAGCGCAATGCCAACTCCTCGTGGAGCTCCACAGGGCCCAGAGAGTCCGGGGCGACCAGCGGACGGTCCAACGGGGCCACGGTGGTGGACCAGCTCACCCCTTGCCCAGGGTTGAGAAGGTAGAGAAGGTTCAGCCGTGCCTGCTCATAGCGGCTTTGCGCGTCGATGACCGCGCTGCGCCGGCGCGCCACCTCTGCTCTCACGGAGGCCAACTCCAGCTCCGCCAGCTTGCCCACCGCTACCCGCTCCTGTGACTCCTCTAACTGCCGTTGCGCCAGGCTCAAAGATTGCTCCTGAATACTCAGTTCCTGGGCAGCAAGGTAGAGACCCCAGTAGCTGGCTTCCACATCCTGCACCAAACGCTCGGCCATGGCTTTCAGCTCGTGGCGGGAAATCTCGAGGTCGATAGAGGCGTTGCGCACGCTGATCAGATTGGCCCCCAGGCCAAAGCCGCGAAGCAGAGCCTGGCTCACGGTCACACCGACGTTGCCAGAGTACTGCGGGAGGTAGATGCTCGAGGTGGAACTCGACATGCTCACGTCCACAGCCAAGGTGGTGCCAGTAGGCAAAAATTGCGACAGGCCAGCACTGTAGCCAACGCGCTGCGAGGTCATCTCGAACGGCTCCGGCCTCGCCCCCAAGAACCGTTGGACATGGCTCTTGTCACTGCTCACCGACGCGCTCAGGGTGGGCTCGAAAGCGGCTACCTGCTCGCTGAGCGCTGCCTCCATTATCGATGGACGCAACCGCTGAATGGCAAAGGAGGGGTTACCTTCCAGGGCCATGAGCACAGCCTCGTGCAGGGAAAGGCGAAGGGTGTCCTGAGCGCCGCCACTTGCGGCAAAACAGGCCCCGGCAACGAGCAGGGAGGCGATCGTGTGCACAATCTTCATTTGCTGGACCTCACGGAATTGACACGCGCGCGTGCCGTGGCAGTGAGTTGACGCGCCGCCACCAGCACTTTGCGCAGCGACTGCTTTTCCTCAAACACCGAGTAGACCACAGGAATCAGCACCAGAGTCACGAGCGTAGAGCTGAGCAAGCCTCCGATAACCACCCTGGCTAAGGGGGCCTGAGCCTCGCCGCCTTCTCCTAAACCCAAGGACAGCGGCAAGAGGCCTAGCACCGTGGTCAAAGTGGTCATCAGGATCGGCCGCAGGCGCCGCGAGCCAGAAGTGCGGATGGCCTCGTACAAAGCCAAGCCGTGCTTGCGCCGCAACTGGTTGGTGTAGTCGACCAGCAGTATGGCGTTGTTCACGACAATCCCGGCAAGCATGATGCAGCCGATGAAGGCCTGCATGCTGAAGGTGGTGCCGGTGAGGAGCATGGTCACCGTCACCCCGATGAGCGCCATGGGAATGGAGAAAAGCACCACGAAGGGGTCCTTCAGCGACTCGAACTGCCCGGCCATCACCATGTAGATGAGCAGCAGGGCGAGCACCAAACCAACCATCAACTCGCGGAAGGCCTTCTGCTGTTCCTCGTACTCCTCGCCAAATTGCAGGGTAAAGTCCCTCGGCACGGGAATGGTGCGTAGCGCCTTGCGGATGTCCGCCACCACCGACCCCATCGCCCGCCCCGTGAAATTGGCCGAGATGGTAATGGTGCGCTCCTGGTCCTTGCGCTCTATACGCACGGGCCCCTCTCTGGGCACTACCTGCACGACGTTGCGCAATACCACTTGCTCCCCGCGATTGTTGAGCACGGTCAGGTCCAGTAAGTCGCTGAGGTCGCGCCGGTCCTCCTCGCTGAGCCGCACAAGGATGCGGTACTCCTTGCCCCCCTCGCGAAAGTACGAGGCATAGGTGCCGCCGATTGCCGTTTGCAGAGCGTCACCAATATCGGACACGGATAGCCCAAGCGCCGCCGCCTTATCGCGGTCAATGCGGATGACTTCCTCGGGACTGCCCTCCTCCCGGCTAATTTGCGTGTCGGTGATGCC
>JACIZP010000041.1 GCA_014359355.1 Calditrichota bacterium
TATGATGCCACCCATTAGCCTTTTCATCACGTCATGGAGCGTTTAGGATCGCGGGCCCAAAAGGGGGTGGATGGGTCCGCGGATTGGACCATAACTCTGTGTTCTCGTTTGCCGCGCAGTTGCATGGAAGCCGTTGCCCAATGTGATGACCGCTTGATCTCCTACGGTTACGGTTACAATGCCCGTTTTTTGTTCGGTTACGTCGTTCGGTTACGGTCACGAAGCCCGTCTCGTTCTTCGGTCACGTCCAACGGTTACGGTTACGATGCCCGTTTCTTGTCCGGCTACGTCCGACGGTTACGGTCACGAAACCCGTTTCGTCCTACGGTAACGTCTCTCGTCCGCTATAGTTCAACAGCCGTGACCGACTGACGTTACCGAAACAGGCCTCGTTACCGTAGCACGTTACCGTTAGACGCTTCACCAAACGGGCTTCGTTACCGATTAACGTAACCGACGGACGATTCCCAAAAACGGGCTTCGTTACCGACAGACGTTACCGTCAGACGTCTCCACCAAACGGGCCTCGTTACCGACAGACGTTACCGTCAGACGCTCCACCAAACGGGCCTCGTTACCGATTGACGTAACCGACTGACGATTCACAAAATGGACCTCACTACCGGGCACCCCTTGACGCCGGGGTTCAAAGGGACTCAAAGTAAGCGGCGCATGCGGTGCCGATGGGGCTCAACTACACAGAAAAAACGACCCAGCTCTTCCTGGCTATGTTCTTGGAAAACACGCCGGAGTTCGCGGTGTACGTCAGCAATCGTGGAGGGACTCACTCTCAGGAGAATCACACCTGCTGACAGCTCTCTCTTGAGGAAGACATAGGCCCCGAAGCCTTTGTCACGGGTAACAAGCAGTCGGCGCGTCTCCCTCGCCTTCAGCAGCAAGTCTTCATCCGCCGCGCACTGCAGCCCGATTTCGCGAACCGTAACTACGTCGTGCCGCCACTTCCTGAGCTCGTCGACAGTAATCTGATAAACATCTTGATCGACCAGCAAACGCACTTCACACCGTGTCTAAGTGAATCTCTTCTGAACGTACTATGTCCGCAGCATAGGCGGCGCAGGCTTTGACGTCGTCGAGGTCCAAATCGGGATAGTACTTTTCGACAATTTCCTGGAAAGGAATGTTTTCCTGTACAAGCTCCAATACGTTCTCCACGCAGATGCGAGTGCCGGCAATACAGGGTTTGCCGAAATGCACTCGCGGGTCGATCACTATTCGCCCTTCGTAGGGTCTGTTCACGGTTTCCTTGACCTCCAATTGGTTCCCATAAGCTATTCCCAAACCCCCGACAGCATCGCATTGCCGGTCCAGCCGGACAAACCCGTTCTCTCAGCCGGAAAGGCCGCGGCTTCCATTTCGCCTACTCCGACAACCCCCTGTCTGTTCCCCGGACTCCACTCTGCGACCCTGTGCCGACCCTCCATAACGCCAGCCGTGCACGCGTTCTCATCTGATCAGGTCCAACGGTCACGGTCACGATGCCCGTATTTTCTTTCGGCCACGTCGTTCGGTTACGGTTACGATGCCCGTTTCTTGTCCGGCTACGTCCGGCGGTTACGGTTACGATGCCCGTCTGTTTTGTCCGGTCACGTCGTTCGGTTACGGTTACGATGCCTGTTTTTTCGGTTACGTCTCACGGTAACGGTTACGACGCCCGTTTCGTCCTACGGTAACGTCTCTCGTCCGCTATAGTTCAACAGCCGTGACCGACGCACGTTACCGAAACAGGCCTCGTTACCGTAGGACGTAACCGTCAGACGTCTGCACGATACGGGCTTCGTTACCGATCGACGTAACCGTCAGACGATCCACAAAACGGGCCTCGTCACCGCCTGACGTAACCGTCAGACGTCTCCACGATACGGGCTTCGTTACCGTAGGACGTTACCGTTTGACGATCCAAGACACGGGCTTCGTTACCGACAGACGTAACCGTCCAGACGTCTCCCCAGCATACCAATCCGCCCTTATCCGTGGTTCTCCGCGGCCGCCAGCGCCCCATCCGCGGGCACGGGCGTGTACTCAGGCACCAGCCGCTGCAGCAGGCGCCGCACCCGCTTTTCGCTTCCCGAGGCTGCAGCAGCCTCCAGCTTCTTCACCAGCTGGTGCAGGTCTGCGAGCGGGCTTTCTCCCTTCAACATACCATTGCGCACCTGAAATATCTGCTGGTGTGCGGTCCGGGCGTATTCCTCGCTGTCGAGGAAGAGCCTCTCGCGCAGCTTCTCGCCAGGGCGGAGACCGGTAAAGACAATCTCGATGTCCTCACCTTCCTTGAGCCCCGTCAGCCTAATAAGATCGCGCGCTAAGTCCAGCACCCGTACCGGCTGGCCCATATCTAAGACAAAGATCTCGCCGCCACTGCCTAGCGCTGCGGCCTGCAGAACCAGTTGCACGGCCTCAGGGATGGTCATGAAATAGCGCTCCGCCTCGGGGTGGGTGACCGTGACTGGGCCGCCTGCGGCGATCTGCTGCTTGAACAGGGGCACCACGCTCCCTCGCGAGCCGAGGACGTTGCCAAAGCGGACTGCCACAAACGGGCGCCCCGTGCGCAAAGCAGCGTCCTGAACCAAGAACTCTGCGACGCGTTTTGTCGCACCCATGACGCTGGTGGGATTCACTGCCTTGTCGGTGGATATCAGGACAAACCGCTCGACGCCCAGCTCACTGGCCAGCTCCAGCAGGTTTCTGGTCCCGAGCACGTTGTTGCTCACCGCGTCCTGAACATTCTCCTCCATGAGCGGCACGTGTTTGTGAGCCGCTGCGTGGAAAATAACCACCGGCCTGTAGGTAGCCAGTACCGCCCGCATCCGCTGCCTATCACGAATGTCGGCGATCACTGGACGAAGGGAGACCGCAGCGCCACGTGTCTCGCGGAGCAACGTCCGAAGTTCGTTGCAGGCTTCGAACACGCTGTTCTCACCATGACCCAAGGCGACCAGTTCCGCCGGCGCGCATTGCAAGATTTGTCTGCACAGCTCAAGGCCGATGGAACCCCCGGCTCCTGTTACCATGACCACTTTGCCCCTGAGGAGCGCGGCCACACTCTTCATGTCCGTGCACACCGGCTCGCGACGGAGCAGGTCGGTGATGTCCACCGGGCGGAGCTGGGAGACCATGACCTTGCCGGCAAGGAGCTCGAATACGCCGGGGACTACCCTTACCGCGAGACCGGCCTGGCGGCAGAGCTGCACCAGTTCCCGGATCGTCTTCCCCGGGGCGGTGGGCATGGCGATAATGGCCTGCTGCACTCCGTAGCGGTCCCGGAGCTCGGCGAGCACCTCCCTGCCTCCGACGACGCGTACGCCGTGGATAACCAAGTTATGCTTGCGCGAGTCATCGTCGATGAATGCCACCGGGTGCAGTCCCAGTTGTGGGTTGGCCGCGATCTCCTTGACGATCATTCCCCCAGCTTCCCCTGCGCCGACGATTGCCACTCTTTGTGCCTCCGGCCTGTTGTTAGCGCGCCGTTGCTGGTAATAGTGGCGCAGGCGCGCCAAGAAGCGGATGCCACCCACTGCCGGCAGTACTAAGAGCCCATCGATGAGAGGGATGGAGCGCGGAAAGCCTTGTTGGATGACGCCAAGCGGAGTGAGCACGGCAAGCAAGGCAGACCACAGGAGCAGGGTGCTAAGAGAAACCGCCAAGGTCACCTGGGCGATTTCCGCCACACTCGCATAACGCCAATACCTGGAATAGAGTCCGACGGGGATGAACACCGCAAGGCGGATTGCGATGGCGAAAAGCGCGTAGATAGCCAGACTGTGCACGTGCGCGGCTACGCTTGCCGGGCTGTCGGTACGCAGGGCGACGGCAAGAACCGGGCACACGCAAAAGACCAAGAGATCAAGCAGTAAGAGGTGACGGTTGCGCAAGCGCATGTCTATTCTCCCCCAGCTTCGTTGGTACACGCGACTCTGTGCCCCTTCTTTATGTGCAAGTTACTGGTCGCTGGTATCGCTGTACGCCGAGAGTGCGCCAGCCAGCCCTCGAGCGTGGTGTACGTCTCAGGCACGTGCCTTACCCCTCGTTCGGCGGGCGGCACCAGTAGTGAGGGGTCCGCCGGGCCGCTGTGTGGATACTCGAGCCTGCCGGCCCGGGCTGGGGTACACCAGTGGGAGGGCAGGAGCATATGCGATACACCTCACCTAGCGGCCAATTGCTCCTCATCAGAAAGCGCCTGGGGCAGTCCTCCGGCAATGGGTGACGCACCCCGTTGATGTTCCGGCGGCAAGAAGAGTGACAAGGCGGCGCGGCCGAAAACCTTTAGGTCGTACAGGAGGGACTGCTGCCGGACATAATCCAGATCCATACGCAGTTTCTCAGGGAGTATCTGAGTCAGATAGACCTGCTCCCAGGTCTCACCCGCCCGCGCCAGGATCTCTTCCTCGTGGCGGTACTTGATGAAAGCGGGGCTGGCCATGCCGGGGCGTACGCTGAGCACGCGGCGCTGCTCGGGGGTGTAATGAGCCGCGTAGCGCGGGTCCTCGGGGCGAGGGCCAACGATGCTCATCTCGCCCTTGAGGACGTTGAGCAGTTGCGGCATCTCGTCTATCTTCATGCGGCGCAGGAGGCGCCCCACCCGACTGATGCGTGGGTCATCGCGCCGGGTGATGCGGGGACCCTGGGTATCGGCCCCATCCACCATGGTGCGGAACTTGTAGAGGGTGAAGGGCTGGCCGTCCTTGCCGATGCGCCGCGCCCGGTGGAAGACCGGGCCCGGGGAGTCCAGTTTGATGGCCAGGGCAACCAGGGCCCACAGGGGCAGCGCAACGAGCACGACCAGCGCCGACACGACCACGTCAAAGACACGCTTCAACGCGGAAGACGGAGAACCGAAGATGGAGCACAGGAGATGGATCACGAGAAGGTCTCCCACCTGGTCATGAGTGTCCAGAGCATGGCGCCAACTTGATCATAGCCAATCGTCAGATACCGGTGAGCCTCCTCAGAAAGGTAGCGACAATCCAAGGCGAAGTCAAGCCAGACTTTGGTTTCTTCGGCCTCACCAAGGGAGTTGTTCAGAGAATTCTTGAAGACGGCTTCGTGCCGGCGTTTCGCAAATCCTTCAGCAACGTTGCTGCAAATGGCCCGAGACGATCGCCGAATCTGATCGGTGAGTGCGTATCGCTCCTCTTCGGGAAACCGTGCGCTGAGGTGGAAGATCTCCATAGCCAACACATAGGCCAGGTTGAACACATCCAAATCCCGGCACGAGCGAATTTGCCGACGGTGCTTGCCAGACTTTGGCGCCCATGCCTTGCCGTCAAACACCCACTCCTCACACTGCACCCTATCCTCTCCCTTCTCTGTCCTCCGCCCTCTGGCCTCCTACCTCCGATGTCGCTTCACAATCTCAACGACGGCATCTATCACGTCCTGCACGTCCTGGTCGCTCATGCGGGGGTACAGGGGCAGGGAGATAATGCGCTGGTACTCGCGGTAGGCAACAGGGAAATCCTCTGGCTGGAAGCCGTATTTGTCGCGGTAGTAGGGATGCAGGTGGATCGGGATGAAGTGCACGCTGGTGCCAATGTTGCGGACGCGCAGTTCCTCGATGAAGCGCGCCCGGTCGATGGTCAGCCTATCCAGATTCAGGCGCAGGACATACAAGTGCCATGCCGATTCTGCGTCGGGGCGCTCGGTCGGAATTTGCAGTGCATCGAGCTGACCAAAGGCGGCGTTGTACTGCGCCACGACTTCGCGCCGTCGGCGCTGCATGGACTCCAGGCGCTGTAGTTGCACCAGGCCGATGGCTGCCTGGATGTCGGTCATGTTATACTTCCAGCCCGCGTCAATCACCTCGTAGTACCAGGAGCCATTGGCATCGTAGCGCTTCCAGGCGTCGCGGCTCATGCCGTGCAGGCTGAGGATACGCGCGCGCTCGATCAGTTCTGGCGCGCCGGTGAGCATTCCGCCTTCAGCAGTGGTCAGGTTTTTGGTCGCGTAGAAGCTGAACGCCGTCAGATCGCCGATAGTGCCTATCCGTTGTCCGCGATATGAGGCAGGCAGCGCATGGGCGGCATCCTCAATCACATACAGGCCACGCTGACGGGCCAGTTCCAGCAAGGGATCCATATCCGCCGGATGACCGGCATAATGCACAGGCATGATCGCCCGCGTGCGCGGAGTGATTCCTTCCGCCACGCGGACAGGATCAATGGTCAGCGTGTCCGGCACAATGTCCGCCAGCACAGGGCGCGCACCAACGTGTTCGATGACGTGGACCGAAGAGCAGAAAGTCATCGGGGTGGTGATGACTTCGTCGCCGGGGCCAATGCCGAGCGCCAGCAGCGCCAGGTGCAGCCCCGCCGTACATGAATTGAGCGCCAGCGCCGCTGGAGCGCCAATGTATGCCGCAAATTCCTGCTCAAAGCGTTTGGTCTTCGGGCCAGTGGTGATCCAGGCCGAGCGCAGCGTATCGGCGACGGCTGCGATCTCTTCTTCCGAGATGGCTGGCGGCGAGAAGGGGAGGAAGGTGGAACGACTGTTAGTTCTCTTCCTGGGGCATACATAGAGTTCTGAATCATCTCGGCTCATTGTGATCCCATCATCGATCTCTTATTGTGACCACAAACTAGATAGACAGGTGGCCAGAGAGTTTTTTTGACAAGATGGACGTCGAAGACGCCGCGGATTTGAGCGATTTGGCTCTCAGTAAAGTAATTCGCCTGAGAATAGTTCCATCTGCGATGGCGGAATCTTCGCAGGCCGTGAAGTAGAGAGGAACCTTTCCCGTTCTCCAAGAACACGGCCTTCCCTGCGGGACGCAGTTTTGACGAGATCTGTTGTAGGAATTCATCCAAATTCTCAATCAAGACAAGAACGCTTTTGGTGAACACCAGATCGAAGCTACAACTGGCAAATATATCGAGACTACCATCGTATCTGACGAACAGAACGCGATCTGTGACGGCCCAGTGTACGGCTTCAGATTGGGCAATCTTGAGCGAATGTCCGTTTATGTCGATCCCAACGACTTCTGCACCCAGGAGAGCGAACAGGCAAGACATCTTTCCATACCGTGTACCGATATCCAATACCCGTTGCCCTGTAAGATCTTCACCTATGAAATCCCTAAAAGCTTCTCTCAACAGTGCGTGCCAACTCCTTCCTCCCCATTCGGCAAAATACCCCAGGTTGTCCAGATAAGCGCGCTTGTCGTGGCTGTCTCTTGCTAGAACCATTTACCTATGACCTTCCACTTATACCAGGACTAGATATTCGGCGTATAATTGCAAAATAATGGGTATTTAGAAACACAATTTTTTCTAATATGGCACATATTATCCATGATAGTACGATGAGTTTTCGTGTGACTGGTGGAGCCAAGGTGATGCGCTGGAAACGGTATTCGCACCCAGGAAACAACCGGCGTATCTCAGCCGGACGAATGCCGTGCGCTTGCCGATTAGTTGGGTTAAGCCAATAGTCATACCATATGATCGCGCCATCAGGTCGCAGAACTCGCAACATCTCTCTGGCAATATTGGTCTTGACAGTGTCGTCAAGGATCGAGGAGAAGGCAGTGTACTGCATCACCAGATCGAAGCTACAATCGCGGTAAGGCAGGTGCTGTCCATCAGCACAACTGAGGGCCAGCGAAGGCATTCTGGCATGAGCCTCAGCCACACGATCTTCAAGCAGGTCAATGCCATGCACATGGGCGGGTGTAGCTCCAAAACCGAGGTACTCCAGTAAGACGCCCCCGCGTCCACACCCGATCTCAAGGATACGATAGCGATCCAGGGGATAGAAACCAAAGCGGCGCAGAGTCTTGAGGGTTACACGCTGGCGCTGCTGCGTCATGAAGAGGTGAGCGGGGTTGAAAAGCGAATAGATATCGCTGCCCGCCAGACGCCGGTCGCGGTCCGCGTATTCGGCGCGCAGGCGGTCGAGGTCAGAGTGGGAAGCGTCTGTCACGCCCCTGTCCATCGCTTGCGAAAATGCACGAGTCCGTGCAGGAAACCTAGACCGTAGCTGAAATGCAGGATCAAGAAGACGACTGGCAAACGCCAGAAGTGTTCACCCCCCTTCTGGCGCGCGATACGCCAGCTGGCGATCAGGTTGGCTGTCACATATGCGGCTAGCCCCAGGTTCCACAACGCTCCAACTCTCTTGTTCAATGGTGAGAGCACGGCTCCCCCCAGGACCACAGCCACAAAGGCAGGTGGCACAAACTGCCGTAAGCGCATCTGACGCGGGTGCTTCTGCAACACGCGCACCTTATAGAAACCATATTGGTAGTACTGCCGCCACAGCGAGCGGGGAGAGGTCCGATTGAAGTACTGCGATCTGATGCGCGGACTGAGCAAGATACGTCCGCCATGAGCACGGAGACGATAATTGAACTCGTCGTCTTGGTTGCGCACAAGTTCTGGATCGAAGCCTCCAAGCTCCTCAAATACACAGCGCGGCCAGGCTCCCATGTAGACCGTATCAACCCACTCTTCGCGATTGGAATAGTGGAATCGTGCTCCCCCTACTCCAAATGGAGAACTGGTTGCCAGTGCCACTGCCTGTCCGAAAGCGGTAGTGCCAATCGCGGTCATCTGACCACCAACGTTGTCCGCCCCCGATCGTTCGATGGCGGCCACACATTCACGCACATAGTCGGGAGCCACAATCGTGTGCCCATCCACCCGGACGATGACGTCTCCACGCGCCTTTGCCAGGGCTGCGTTGAAGCCAGTTGGAACGATCTGGCAGGGGTTGTCAACAACATATACAGGAATTTCCGGGTGTTGAGCGGCAAGCTGCTCGACGATGGCACGGGTACCATCGGTTGACATGCCGTCCGCAACCAACACTTCCATGCGATCGTGTGGATAATCCTGAGCGAGCACCGCGCCCAGGCTGCGCTCGATGAACGCCGCCTCGTTGCGGATGGGCATGATGATGGAAACGAAGGGAGTCGGTTTTTCGGACATTGAGTTAAACGGATAGAATGTTCGGTTATTTCTTTCCGATATTCGACAAGATGTTCTCAATGGCTCGTATCACATCATCCACGTCCGATAGCTGCATCGCTGTGGAAAGCGGCAAAGAAACCGTATGGTCCGATATGTATTCGGCATTGGGAAAGTCACCCCGTTGATATTCCAGGTGTTCGCGGTAGTAAGTCAACAAATGCAGGGCAATAAAGTGCACGCCGGTTCCAATATTCTGGGCTTTCATCTGCTCCATGAAGTCCCAGCGGGAAATACCCAATTTCTCCGTTTTTAGCAGGATGGTAAACAAATGCCGGGCGTGCCGCGTTTTGTTTTTGATCTCAGGATAGGGGGAATCGTTCAACAAATCGATTTCTTCAAAGCCGGACAACTTTTGTTTATAAATCTGCCAGAGTTGTTCCCGATAGGCAAGATTTTTTCGATACATGCCAACTGGTGCAATCCTATGGCAGCCTGAATATCCGTGATATTGAATTTGTAGCCCGGACAAAGCAAGTCGTAAGGTTGAAACCCTTCTGTGGAATAGCGTTTCCAGGCGTCTTTACTTAACCCATGCAATTTCCTCACCACGGCTTTTTCCAGCCATTCTTCATTGTTTGTTGTGAGCATGCCACCCTCCGCAGTGGTCAGGTTTTTGGTGGCATAGAAGCTGAAAACGGTGACGTCCCCGATATTGCCGATCTTTTGCCCATCATACCAGGCCTCGATGGCATGCGCAGCATCTTCAATCACGTAAAGGTGGTGCTTTCTGGCAATATCCATGATTTCGTTCATGCGACAAGGGAGGCCGTAGAGATGTACGGGTAAAATCGCACGGGTTCTTTCAGAAATAACGCTTTCGATCCGTTCTGGATCGATGCTACCGGTTTCCGCTTCCACATCCACGAACACCGGTCGAATTCCTCGCCGAACCAGAACGTTCACGGTGGCTGCAAAGGTCAAGGGTGTGGTGATGACCTCATCCCCAGGGCCGATTTCAAGAGCATCTAATGCCAGTTCAAGTCCGGCGGTACACGATGAAAGGGAGGTGGCGAATTTACATCCGATGTATTCCTGAAACTGTTGTTCAAATTGAAAACATTTTGGACCCGTACCGATCCAACCGGATTTCAACGTGTCTACGACCTCGAGTTTCAGGCTCCTGGATATCCGGCTTTCCAAACACCAGAAATGATTCGCGAACAGGTTTAGTATCTTTCATTGTTCACCTTTGCTATAATGATCAAGACCTACCGAAATACAATTCCCCAGACATACAGATGTCCTACCGGAAATTTGTAATCAATTCTGATGGAATGGAATAGATCCTTGGGAAGAGTAAAACCACTGAAGTAGGCCTTTGCGGTAAAATCACGCCAGGCACCCGGATAGGTATGCTGTCCGGTGAAGAAAATCCGCTTGTGCCAGGAAAAGGCAAGGTGCTCTGCCATGATGGAATTTTGAATCGGCTCGTCCCAGCTGAAGATATTCTTTTTATATGTCAAATCCAGATCGAAGCGTTTTCCTTCGGAATCCATCAACCGGATCCTGCCAATAGTTGTTTCTGCGGTTACTGAATTAGAAGGCATTACCAGACTGGTAATGATAAAAAGTTCTGCGGCCCCAACCGGCCTGGCCAGTGCAATCTCTATAGAGTTCTTTCCCCGAAAATCAGGTAAGCGAAAATTCCCCAGGACTGGAACCTTTACTGATTCCAAACTCGCAGAGATTGGTAGAGGCAGATCGCTAAGATCGAGCCCATAGAGAAAATTGGGTATCATTACCCTCCCGCTTGTCGAATCAACCGGAACACCGGTACCGGCAAATGGCCTCTTTTCAAACGAATATTGGAACAATGGATAGTCGACTCGTCCATCAACGAGATCATAGGTTTCATAGAGCCTTCTGAAAAGGTCATTGAATCGGCGAATGCGGTCGGTTTGCCAGTCATTCGACAACCAGAATATTTTGCGATAGAAATTGCTCAAGCTATCTACAGCCCCGGCTGTGACTTGCCAGGTACCCATTTGTTGAATTGAAGAAGAAGAATAATGTCTTAATGCTTGAGCGGATCTTCCATCATACAGTAAGAGCGTGGAATCAGTATCCACGCTCTGATAACGTTGCAAGACCCGCGGCCAATCAATGCGGTTCTCCTCCCCATAGGACCAGTTGCTATAATGTTGATAGAGCACACCTGTAAAAAATATTAGCATGAGGCCCATAAAGGCGCCATTCTTCCAATACCCAATTGCGCCATCGGCCAACAAGAGTATTAACATCGGCCAAAAAATGATCAAATATTCGGGACCCAAAGTGAGCGAATGGGGCGGAACCACGGCATCAAAGACCAAAAATTGCAACATCAGAAGAAACGCCCCCACTAGGATCAATTGGCACTTGTTTTTCATGCGAAGGAGGCCGACACATAAGGCGATCGCAGTGACGATAGCAGCAGGAAGGACGATTGCCCATTCAAGGGGATAGACGTGATACCCCAGAACAAACAGGAAGAAATAGAAGGGTAACTTGACCAGTTGAGAGATTCCAAAGCCACGGCTATTTTGAAAATCAATATACCGAACAGCATCCGTCAGGTGTTGTATCCAGTGCCATCCCCAGATCCGCACAGGATTAATCAAGAGCACGAGATTGAAAACCAAAAACAGTACCGAAACAATGATAATTCGAATGGTTTTTTGACGGCTTTCTTTGGATCGCTCTATGTACAGAACAATCAAAAAGAGCAATGAAAGCAGAACGCCGAGAATGAAGCTGAAAGGCAATAAAATTAGTGAAGCGATGAACCAGAATTTCCAGATGGGCTTTTGGTTTCCATCGAGAATTGCCAGCAGTGCAGCCAATGCAATGGATGCCAACAAAAATGCCACGATATAATGCCGGACGGTTTGAGAATGGACGATTAAAAAGGGTGACAGAGCCCCTAGTAGAGCCATAGCCACCCCCAAGCGGGTCCCCCGGTAGAATTTTCCAGCGAAGTACAAAAAGGGAATCGCGCTTACCCCCAGAAGAACAGAAAACAGGCGGTACCACCAATCAGCATGAACAATTTTCATCCAGAAATGGAGCACGGAATAGTAGAGAATCCCGTTCCAATTCATGCCCAGATGCCGGGCTTCCAGAAGTGAAGAAAATTCATCCCCGAAAAGCGATAGATTTTGTATGGCGAGGAGCCTTAGAAATAATCCTAGGACTACAATCAGAACGATGTTATAGCGCTTTCGCATCCAAGCGGCTTCGGGCTTATCCATAGTATTCCTCCATGCTCCTGGTTTTCGCGAGAAGGTCATCTATGATGGAGTGCAAAGCCGTTTTCCTCTTTTCTAAGGTAAATTTCTCCAACACTCGGTTTCTTGCTCCAATTCTTTGCGCAAAAGGCGCCTGATGCGCATTAACAATCAATTCCGCACAATGTAATGGATCGAAGTTTCGCATATAGTAATCCCAGGGACCAACGACTTCCGGGAGCGCACCCATGGTACTTACAACAGGAATACAGCCCGCCAACATGGACTCTGCAACACTCAACCCAAAACCTTCATGGAGAGACGGTTGAAAATAAACGGAGGCCTCAGAATAGTAGCGCCAAAGTTCTTCATTGCTCACCCAGCCTGTAAACTCTACGTTGGGAGTTGCAATGGATTTGAGATATTCAATCGCGTCGTCATGCCATCTGCCTATCAAAACAAATTGAAAATGAGGCAAATGACGAGCCGTCTTAACAAAAAGCTCATGTCCTTTACGTCTCAGATTTGAGCGGTCGACCTTCCCAACGGTCAATACTATCGGTTTTTTGGGGAATTGAATTTCTCGAACAGAATCTTCCACTCCATGGTACACCACGCGTATTTTACCAGATGAAATACCTGCATTGGCCTCTATCTCCGATTTGATATAATTAGAATTGACAGTCAACACAGTCGCATTTGTCATATTGAAGCGACTGACTTGCTTCTTAATGCCACCTCTTTGATGACCATAGCCGATTTGAGGAATATTTGCCGTATCATACCCGCCCACAACGAGGATTTCCAGGCGGTCGGGCGGTTAGTCCTGGGCGAGCACCGCCCCCAGACTGCGCGCGAGGTGCGCCGCCTCGTTGCGGATGGGCACGATGATGGAAACGAGGGGGAGGGTGTGTCTAGCTGGAGCGGAGCTCACGGTTAACCAGTTCTTCGGCAAGCTGGTGAATCGCCTGCCGCCGCCGCTCGATGGGGAACAGCGTCAGAATGCGCTCACGGGCCTTCAGGCGCGCGCTCCCATCCATCGTCAGGGCTGCTGTGATGGCCGCGCTCAAATCCGACGGGCTGTTCGATTCCGCGTACACGCCTGCATCGCCCACCACTTCTGGCAGCGCCCCGGCTCGGGTCACAACGGGAATACAACCAGCAGACATTGCCTCGGCGACGCTAAGGCCGAAACCTTCGTGCAGGCTAGCCTGTACGTAGACGGCAGAACGCATGTAGACGGCTTCCAGGTCCTCATCGGGCAGAAAACCAGTGAAGGTCACGTTTTCGCCTGCTGAAGCGCGCAGAGTCTCGATGCTCCTGTCGTGCCATTTGCCGACCAGGATAAACTGCTTGTTTGGCAAATACCGTGCCGACTGGACAAACGGCAGCAAGCCCTTGCGTACCAGGTTCTCTTGCCAGACTTGGCCGACGGTCAGGATGATCGGTTCGCGATTCTGGGTAGGCCCCATCGGCAGGGGAGTGATCCCATGGTAGATCACTGTGATCTTGTCTCGGCCAATGCCAACATTGCGCTCCGTTTCCAGCCTCGCGCTTTCCGAATTCACGACGAGATGGGTAGCATTGTGCATGATGGTGCGCGACACCCATCGGCGGACCCCGCCCCTCTGTGATCCATAGCCTGCTTCGGGCAGGTTGGCTGTATCGTACCCGCCCACGACAACCACCGACGGTTTGCCCAGCAGTCTTGCCAGGAGAACCGGGCCAAGCGAGTGCCAGCTCGCAAACCAGCAGAACACCAGGTCACACTGCACGACGTCGCGGATTGCCGACACCATGCGCGGGCCTGGCTTCCGCTCAAAGCGCTCGATAACAGCCCACCTTTCCCGCAGAAGATCGCGATCCGTGCGAACAAAGCTTTGTAGGACGTTATGGACGAACAGGATACGCTTGTTGCCGGCCTTGAAGGCTGTCATAGAGTGCTAAGAACTTCTCGTGATAACGAGCCAGACTGAATACCTGTCGAACATGTTTGAATGCTTGTTGTCCCATCTGCGTTGCCAGTTCAGTATCTTCAACCAGGCGCAGAATCGCGTCGGCAAGCGCGACGGGGTCTTCGGCGGGAACAAGCAACCCGGTCTTGCCGTCCACAACGACTTCGGGTATGCCCCCCACGCGTGAAGCAACAACCGCCTTTTGGGCCAGTCCAGCCTCAATCAGCACCAGGGACAGTGCTTCTCGACGAGAAGGCAGGACCAGCAGGGCTGCCTCAGCGATCAGCCGATTCGCGTGTTTAACGTAGCCCATCCAGTGCCAGTGATGCAATAACTGGCGCTGGGAAAGAATGCTCATCAAGAAATGTCTGTAGCTAATATCTCTTTCCCCCGCATCTCCCAGGATCACGAAATGAACGGCGGGGTCGCGCTTGATAACACGTGATGCCGCATCAGCCAGAATATCAAGGCCCTTAGAGTAGCTGATCCGGCCCACGAAAACGACCGGTTTGCCGCCTTCAGGCACGTTAATCTTCCGACGCAGGCTGCCAGGAAGACTCGGGGTGTCATCCAGTGTTTTGCCTGGATAGATTACTATCCCGCGTTCCCCAACAGACAGGGCCTGCAGCGCCGCTCTAGAGACGGCCACGACACGGGCGTCCAACAGGGCAGCAAGCACCCTCCAAACGCCAGCAATAGCGCCCATCAATCGATCTGGCTCAACCAGGTCGTGAAAGTACCAGATGCACGGCGATCCGGCCAGTCGTGCTGCTACACCCCCATAGATGTGTGCAAATGTGGAATTGGTCTGCACCAGGTCAATGTCTTCTTGGCGCAAAACGCGTTGTAGCTTCCAGGCCGAATACAGCATGTTTATGGCGTTCCAGCAAGCGGCCAGAGGATTGAGCAATTTTCGGGTTCCAAACAACAAGCTCTGCGACCAAAAGGGTGGCAGAGGGAATACCAGGGTGCGGATGTTGCGCTTTCGCGCTTCCTGGGTGAACGGCCCTTCGCGCGGGGTAATAATGATGGGTTCGAATCGCTCTCGGGGTAGGCCATCGATCAACGTCAGCAATAAGTGCTCGGCCCCCCCCAACTCATGCGAATGATCAATGAAAGCAATCCGCAAACCCTGTCGCATGGATCAATCCCGGAGGCCTTGCCTGGTTTCCAGTTCATACAGACGTGCATAGGTCATGAAAGAGTAGAAAGCCCTGTAGACTGACAAATAGAACCCTCTAAACCCCTCGCGAAAGCCCCCTTGCCTGAGA
>JACIZP010000042.1 GCA_014359355.1 Calditrichota bacterium
GTTTCCCATCGCCTCGCCTGACGACTGGGAGGTATTCAAGCGGGAGCGCCTGGACTGGTCCCGCGAGGACCGCGTCCTGAGGCATGTCGGCGACTTTATCGCCACGCGCCATCAGCAAGGGCGGCCAGTCCGTTTCGATGCCGGCTCTCTGTACGGCTGGTTGCGGAACTGGATGGGAGTCGAGAACCTGAGCATCGCCCTGATGACCGAACCCACGTGGGTCGCCGCCATGATGGACCACCTCAAAGAGCTGACCATCCACCTTGTGCGCACCCACATCACGCCGCAGATGGCAGTGGACGTCGCCTGGTGGTGGGAGGACATGTGCTACAACCACGGTCCGCTCGTCTCGCCGGCGCTGTTCGAACAGCTCATGGTCCCTCGCTACAGGGAGATCGTCGAGGAGCTGCGGGCACATGGCATCAAGCACAGTGTGGTCGACTGCGACGGCAAAATCGACCAGTTGGTTCCCGGGTGGCTACGGGCTGGGATTAGGGTGATGTTCCCGGTCGAGGCCCTGCACACCTCACCTTTGCGGCTGCGCCACGAGCACGGCGACCAGGTGCTGATGATAGGAGGTGTGAACAAGCTCGCCCTCATCGCCGGACCGGCCGCGATCGACCAGGAGCTTGACTCCTTGGCGCCCCTCGTGGCTGGCGGCGGCTACATCCCCTGCGTGGACCATCGTGTTCCACCTGACGTGTCGCTGGCCAACTATCGATACTACCTGGCGCAAAAGGAGCGCCTGCTTTCTTCTGCGATGCCTGCAAGAGGGAGCGCAAGCTGACCAATTGACGCACCCGGGCCGATGCGGCCTTCTAATTCACGGGGACTGGCTCTCCTGCTCGATACCAAGTTGCCTCATCTTCCTGTACAGGTTGGTCCGCTCAATGCCCAGCTGCTCCGCAGTCGCGTTCATGTTCCACGCATTGGCGATGAGTTTGGCCCTGATCAGGTCACGCTCAAACCTTCTCCTTGCCTCGCGCAGCGGCAGTCCCACGTAGCTGAGCTCCAGCTTATCCTGGTCCTCGGACATCGCGTGCCGTATCTGCGGTAGGTCGATGACCTCCCTATCGGCGAAAATCACCATGCGCTCGATAAAGTTGCGCAGCTCGCGCACGTTGCCGGTCCAGGCAGAGCCCACAAGCGCCTCCATGGCTGCAGGCGTGAGGCGGATGAGCGGTTTGTGCTGCTCCTGGCATGCCTGCCTGAGGAAATGGCCGACCAACTGCGGAATGTCCTCCCGACGGTCGCGGAGAGGAGGTAGCTGAATCTTGACGACGTTGAGCCGGTAGTAGAGGTCCTCCCGAAAGCGGCCAGCGCGCACCTCCTCCTCGATGTTGCGATTGCTGGCGCCAATGAGCCGGACATCCACCATCCGCACAGACTCGCTCCCCACAGGCTGCACTTCACCGCTCTCCAATGTCCGGAGGACCTTCGCCTGCGCCGAGAGGCTCATACTGCATAGTTCGTCGAGAAAAACAGTGCCCCCGTTGGCGTGCACGAAAATTCCCTCATAGTCCCGGGTCGCCCCGGTGAAGGCTCCCTTCTTGTGGCCAAAGAGCTGGCTTTCCAACAGCCCCTCCGGAAAAGCCGAGCAGTTGACCGCCACAAAGCGTCCTTTACGGCCGCTCAGGCGGTGGATGGCGGAGGCGACCAGCTCTTTTCCGGTGCCAGTCTCGCCGAGGATGAGCACGGTGGCATCAGTAGGTGCGGCGCGGTCGATGATGCTATAGACTTCGCGCATCTGGCGGCTGGTGCCGACCATTCCGTAGCGCTCATAGAGCTCTGCCGCGGAGGCTGCCGCTCGGCGCAAGGCCTGCCCCTTCTGCAAGTTCTCCTGGATGTGGCGAAGGAGGTCCGGCAGCTTGACGGGCTTTTGCAGAAAATCCGTTGCGCCTTGCAGGATCGCATCCACTGCCTTCGGGATGTCACCATGGGCAGAAATCATCACCACTGGACGCGTGCTGTCCAAGGCGACTAAGCGGCGCAGTAGCTCCATGCCGTTCACTCCTGGCATGACCAGGTCGAGCAGCACAAGGTCCGGGTTTTCTTGTTCGGCCAACCGCAGTGCCTCCTCAGCCGTCGTAGCCGTCGACACCCGATAGCCCTCGTGCATGAGGATGTCTTCCATGATGTCGAGGGCCTTCTGTTCGTCGTCAACCACAAGGATGTGCGCTGCACCCTGGCGTTTCATGACCACAACCCTTGTCTAAGCCTGATATGCAGGGAGCTCCACGCGAACGGTGGTACCCACGCCGACCTTGCTCTGTAGGCTGATACGCCCCCCGTGCTCTTTGACGATGTGGCGGCAAATGCTCAGCCCAAGCCCCGTGCCTCCGTCCTTGCCGGAGACGTACGGCTCGAACACGCGCCCCAAAAGCTCGTCAGGAATGCCACACCCCGTATCGCTGACTTCGAAGGTGACGAATTCGCGCCGTACCGGCTCTCCAACGGCAAGCCACTGGGTCAGGCCCGCGCGCAAGAAGATGCGGCCTTTTCCTTTCATGGCCTGCACCGCGTTGTCAAAGATGTTGAAAAACAGGCGCTGCATCCCCTCCAAGTCCACACGCACCTGGGGGAGGCCTTCTTCGCACTCCACGATGAGGTCCACCGTTTCCGGTAGCCACTGGCGCACCTGGCGCTCCACGGCGTTGAGCAATTCCCTCGCCTCCATGACGCACACCTTGGGAGGTTTCAGGCTGGTAAAACGCAAGAAGCCGTCGGCGATGGCACGCAACCTTTCGATCTCTTGAATGGCCGAATCGACGTAGCGATCCATAGCGGCACTGCTCTTTGCGCGAGTCTCGTGGTAGGCCAACTGCAAGCGCTGTAAGGTCAGCAGCACCGTGTGCAGAGGGTTCTTTATCTCGTGGGCCAACTGCTGCGCGAGGGCCGCCCAGTCCAAGGCCCGCCGCAGTTCTACCCTTGCCGAGGTGTCTTCTATGGTCAAAAGGCTGGCGCAAGGCCCCCAACGCCTTTCCGAGACCGACACGCCGCGGATGACCCCCGCCCGGCCGCCTGGGAGTTGCACCACCCGGTCATCCACCGGTTCCCGCACCTCGCCCTCCGTACCAAGCTCTTTCAGGACCACGCCAAGTTCGTGGACTATCGGGGGCGGAAAGACTTCTGAGTAATGTAAACCGCGGGGGTCGTTGACTCCACTGACCATGTGGCTGCGGGCCATCCTGTTGCTGTGCACGACTCTGCCTTTGGCATCGACGAGGAAAGCGGCGCAGGGAAATGCCCCCAGAATGCGCACCACCTCGCGCCTCTCACACAGCCGAGACATCCACAACCAGGCACAAAGGGCAGCCAGCACTAGGACCAGGGCCGTGACTCCAGTTGCTGCCAGCGCGGCGGGTGTTCCTGCAGCGAGGGCAAATGCTTGCAAGCCATCACCCATGAGGGCGATCCCTCCGTCAGTCTCATGCGCTCGACGGCAGCCGACCAGGGACACCGTATTTCCTTCACTAGCCTGCAGTGCCCACCTGCGCGGACTGCTTCTTCACACCCGAACAGAGCGCCGCTTCCCGGCTCGTTCCTCCGCTTCCGAGATTTGCTCCGGGGGGTGGTGCACAAGAGACGCGCCGCGCCCGGCGTGCCGTCACGTGACGCTTGAACATACGCAAGAGAGAGAAAATAGTCAAGAGAAAAGTGTAGGCCTCCTGCGAATGCGGAAAGCTCCCTACGGCCGTTGGCGATGCGCTTGCGGGCGGAACAGCGTTCCGTGAGAGCAGAAAAGAGAAAGGCGGGTCCTCGGGGGCTGAGGAACCCGCCTTTCCCCCTATCATGACCCGCCGTCGCCCGGCCCTCGCTGAGCTCGATAGCTCCGACGTCCCCTAATCCAAGTAGTCCTTCTTACTGTCGCATTCCGGTGCTGGCGATCTTAGCGGTTCCGTCGCTTCGCAATCGCTACTTGCAACTAACGGGCCACAGTGCCGATTTTTGGGCCATTTGGAAAACCAGCACTTATGGCGGTCGCGGACGCCTCCTTCCAGAAGGGTGTATCACTTTTACAACATTCGGGGAGGGGCGTGTTGTTTTTCCACAACAGGGCTCGGACAACCACGGTGCGGCTGTGCCCAGGCTACGTCGGACGCTTCAGACCCTGCGGCAAGAGAGTGGCCAGAGGCAAGGATGTCACCAAAAACGCGACGCGGACTCTCCCCAAGGAACGTCCGCGTCCACCAGTGTGCCGAAGGGGGGAGTCGAACCCCCACGGGCGTAAGCCCACACGGCCCTGAACCGTGCGCGTCTGCCAGTTTCACCACTTCGGCTTTGCGAGATTTCCGACGCTGCAAATTTAGTAATCGGCGGCGGCAAAATCAAGAGTTTTCTTGCTGCCCACTTTCGCGCTCATTGGGAAGTGCTGAGGTCACCCGTCGTCCGTGAAGCCGTGCACACGCCGTCCTCGCGCAGCCAGCTAATTGGCCTTGACTTTTCCCGGCAAAAGTGGTACTTTTAGCAGCGCGTTGTAAACGGAGACATCAGCGCAAGGTTGCGCTCGGTATCCTCAGGTGAGCAACGGGTTCCCTGCTCTGGGCAGGACAGTCAACAGGCCATTGCGGCGGCCATCGGAGAGCTGGAGGTTTACGCCTTGACCACACACACTTCGCACGATGCAGCAGTTCTGGGGCAAACCATCCCTTTTGCTCCTGAGCAGGCAAGAGACGGCATCTTCGCATTGGACCGTCGCGGCCGTTTCTTTTATGCGAACCCTCGATTCCTCGAGCAGGTGGGCCGCCAGGCGTCACAGCTGCATGGCTGTCCTCTGGAAGAGTTGGTCTCGGCACGTCACCAAGACAAGGTCCGCGCGATGCTGAAGCAGCTGCTGCGCGGCATCGACTACCCGCCCATTGAAGTAGACCTCGCCACGACAACCGAAGGAAGCGTACCTGCAGAGATACACGCCTGGTCAATCCGCGAAGGGGGACGCATTGCCGGCGTCCAGGGTACCTGCCGCGACCTTCGTCCTCGGCACGGTGTGCACGAGGAATCACTCGGCACGACCGAGCTCTACAACAGGCTCTTCGACCTGACACCCGAGGCCATCATAATCACGGGGGCCGGCGGAAGAGTGGTGAAAGCCAACCAGGCGGCGGCCCGCATGTTTGGCTTCGAGACTCCGGAGGCGATCCTGGGACGCAAGGGCGTCACGCTCTATGCTGACCCCACCGAGCGTGAAACCATTATGGCACAATTGCGCGAACACGGTTTTGCCATTCAGCCATACGGCAGGTTCCGGCGCAAGGACGGCTCGCTCGGGCATTGCTCGGCGCGCATCCAGGCACTCTATGACCAGGCCGGCCAGGTGCTCGGC
>JACIZP010000043.1 GCA_014359355.1 Calditrichota bacterium
ACCCTGCCCAACAGCAATGTGCAGTGGGAGAGTGGCGCGGCAAAAGCCCCCTCCTTCTCGCACTTCAAGCTGGAAGGCTACGATCGCAGGGGGAGCATCCGGCGCCACCCGTGCCGTGAATCTATCCGCCCAGTTCGCGCGCACCTGCCCTACCCCGATATCGGGATATGCGGCGAGGCTGTCCTCGATGGTAATCCAAGGGGAGGCGGTCCGCAGCACGGCTTCTACCTGCTGCGCCGGGCGCAACCCGCTGTTTTTCAGGGAAACCGCCACGGTAAAGCTCTCACCCGGGTCGATCTTGCCATCGGCGTTTCCGGTGCCTTCCTGCACGGTCTGCGCCACGTAGGTGAATTCCGGCATGGTGACGAGCATCTTCAGCACGTCGGACCATATGCCGCCGGCAGCGTCGCGCGTCACCACCCGCAGCTCCACCCGTTGCCCAGAGGTGAGTGCCGGCGACAGGGCGATGATGACCGGACTTTGGCTCTGAAGCACTGCCCCGGCTGGTACGTCGCCAACGTAGGCACTGTCCACCACCACTTGCACGCGAGGATTTTCGCTGCGCGCCTTACAGTAGACACCCTGCCCCGGTCGGTTGCCAAAGTTCCGCACATTGAGTCTAAGTTCCAGCTTTTCTCCGGCGTCCACGTAACCATTACCGTTGCCCTGGCTCCCCCCAATCGCATCGTCGTCAACGGAAAATGCTACGACTTTGACAAAGGGCACGTCGCCAAAATTGTCGGCAAGACCGGCAAGGGTGGTAATGGCTGCGATGCTACCTTGCACCACTTCCTGCATGTAGGGGAAATCCATGTTGCCGGTAACATCGGTCGGTTGATGCCAATGAGGGCTAAAGTCGCCTTCGGCTACGAAGATGGCCGGTTGCCCCCACACCTGAAAAGAGCGATGGTCGCTGCCACCGCTGTTTCCGGGGATGGATGGCACAAGCGAAGTGTAAGTGCGGAACATCTCGGCAACAAGCTCGGCAAATGGCCGCGAGGTCGCATCCGTGTAAATGACCACGTCACGCGGCGGAGCAGCAGGGTTGTAGTTGCCGATCATATCGCCATTCAGGTAGAAAGAGACCGGCTGACCGCTGCGGTAGGCTTTCCGGGCATAGGCCTCGCTTCCCACCAGCCCAATCTCCTCGGCATCCCAGGCAGCAAATTTGAGCGTGGCCTCAAAGTTGTGACTGGCCAGCACCCTTGCAGCCTCAAGCGCCAACACGGTGCCGGAAGCGTTGTCATCCGCACCCGGCGCCCACACGAACGGATTGGCACCAGAACCGAGCACAATCGAGTCATAGTGCCCGCCGATCATGATGACGCTGTCAGGATAGATCAGCCCCTGTTTGGTGGCGATGACGTTGAGGTGAGGGACGCCGGAAATGTAGAAGGTGTCGTACTCCACATCGGTGAAGCCCAGTGCCACGTAGCGGTCGTAGATCCACTGCGCCGCCTTGCGGATCGAATCGGAGTAGGTGTAACGAGTGCGAAAGTCCTGCAGACGCTGCACCCAGCGCTGCAGTGTATCGGCGCTCACTTCGGCGATGATGTTGGCAATAGTGGAGTCAAAAGTGCCGGGAACGAGGGAGATTCCCGGAGCCGCCGGTCGCGGCACAGGCTTGGGAACACGGCTGATCTGCTGCAGGCTGTAGCCTGCATGAGCGAGAGCGAGAGCCAGAGCCTCATCTGGCGACGCTTTCACCAGAGCCTGCTTATCGCGAGTGTAGAGAATCCGCCCTTTGGGCAGCGCACTTAGGCTCGGCCCCCGCACTCCTTCTGCCACAGCATAGTACTGACCGCTCCAGCCGCTTTCGTCCACGACTTCGCAGCGGATCCCCTTTCGCTGAAGGTCGGCGAGAGCTCCCCGGTCAATCTCGCCGAACGCCAGGTCATCCTCAAAATGATAAGGGACAAAAGTGGCCACTTCAGTGAGCTGCTGAAAATTGCTCGTGCGCACCACCACCAGCACGGGTTGCTGACTTTGCGGCGTGTGCACCGCTATCACCAGTAGCAGCACTGCGAAAAGCACAACCGACGCACTCCGCTTCATCTGAGTTCCTCCTGGGATCTTGCTGTGGCTGGTCCCTGTTCGTCACCATTTAGGCCCGCCTCTTTGAAACCAGTGACCAGCGACTTCACGCTGACTGGCCGGCCATCACGCAGGTAGACTCGTGGCAGCCGTGAGCCAAAGCGTGCCATGACCTCATATGACACCGAACCAATGGCATCAGCGATGTCATGCGGCGAGATCTCCTCCTCGCCATCCCTTCCCATCAACGTCACGACCTCCCCGACGTGCACCTCGCCCACCGCATCCACGCGCACGAAGCAGGCATCCATGCAGAGGCCTCCGACGATGGGCGCGCGCTTCCCTCTGATGAGCACGGTTCCCACGTTGCGCAGGCCGCGATCGTAGCCATCCGCATAGCCGATCTGCAGGACGGCAATGCGCTCCTGCCCTTCGGCCATGTAGCGGCGCCCGTAGCCAACTGTGTCGCCGCGTGCAATGGAGCGCACTTGCATGATCCTGGCCTTCACCGCCATGGCCGGCTTGAGGACAAGCGGCATGTTGACATCTGGAGAGGGATAGTAGCCGTAGAGCAAGAGCCCACATCTGACCATGTCCAGGTGTGCTTGCGGAAGATCTAAGATGGCGCCGCTGTTGGCGGCGTGCCAGGTGGGCACGTGAATCCCTTGCGCCTCCACCTGCCGCCGCACCTGCTGAAAACGCCAGAGCTGTAGTTCGGTGAAACTCTTGTCCAAGGCGTCTGACATGGCAAAATGGGTGAACACGCCTTCGCACCGCAGGCCGGGCAAACGGGCCACCTGCGCAATCCAGGCCGGCGCTTGGTCGAACCGCACACCCCAGCGGCTCATGCCGGTGTCAACCTTCAGGTGCACCGCCACTTGCTTCCCTGCAGCGAGTGCCGCACCGGACAACGCCTCGGCTACCGCAGTGCTGGTCACCGCCTGCTCGATGTCGTATTCCACCGCCAGGTGCGCATGCTCAGGCAGGATGCCGCCGACATTGAGAATCGGCGCCTGGATTCCCGCCCGCCGCAATTCGATTGCCTCGTCCAGGAGGACGACACCCAGCTTATCGGCACCGTTCGCCACCATGATCCGCGCCACCTGCACGGCGCCGCAGCCATAGCCGTCGGCTTTGACAATTGCCAGAAGCTTACTCTTCGTCAGCAGCCCTTTGACAGCCCGGGTGTTGTGGGCAATGGCATCCAAGTCGACTTCAACCCAAGCCGGACGGAGATCGCGAAGTGCGTTACTGTGCATCTACAGTGGTCCTTTCCGACACGACCTCACTCAAGACTGATGTCCCAGAGACAGATGTATCCCCTTGCGTCCTGCACTGCTGGCAGATCCCCGGGAAACGAACGGCGCAAAGGATTAGGTGCGACCAGGCCGAACACGGCCAGGCCGCCTCTGCTGCAACAAACTGGGTGAAACTGCGCCTTGCCATGTGTGGGCAAGAACACGTACTTCAGCCCGCAATGGCATGAACAGCCGAGACCTGTTGCGACGGCCTGCGGTCTCGGCTGGTGCGAACCGCTCCAGCGTGCGCCAACCAGCATGCATCGCCCGGAACTGTCGCCTAACCGCCGACCGGCGCGGTGTCCCGCCGGCAATCAAGGAACAAGAGTCGCCGAGGGCCAGCGCCAATCCACAGCAAGAGGTCGGTCGCACCAAGGCGACGTGGCCCGCAGTGAGGCTTCGCTCTTCGGACGGCAAATATAGCACTTTTTCCACGGATTGCCAACGGATTTTGCGGTGTGGAAAAAAGAAGGGGAAGGCAAGTGCCTTCCCCTTGTCAAAGCGAGGGCAAGACTCAGTTCTCTGGTCCGTGCATCGGACATCGCTCTGGCTTCATCCCAGGGTGTCCCATGGGGCCAGGGTGTCCCTTGCCAAAGCCTGGATGGGCTTTCATCCAGCGAGCGCCACATCCCGGGCGGGCGTCGAAAACCGCCTTTTGCTCATCAGTGAGCAGGTTACGGATCTGCAGGCGATGGGCTACCTGCTTCTTCTCGAGGTCCGCGCGCAGCTTCGCCAGAGCGTCGATCTTGGCGTTGATGGCCTTCTGGTCGGGATTGTTGGCCGTCTTCAGCGACATCAAGGCAAAACGCTCCGAGCGCAATTGGTTGCGCAACGGCTGGATCTCCTTAAGGAAGGCCTGATGCAGCTGTTCGATCTTCTGCTTCTGCTCATCCGTGAGGTTCGGGATGTGGCAATACATCGCTGCCAGCCCCGGGCCTTCGGCAGGTTTCTCCTGGCTGAATGCGGGCTGCCCTGTGAGCAGCGCAGACAGCACAAGGAGCGCCGCCGCTGCAATGCTGAGGGTGTGTCTCATGGTGAACAACCTCCTTTCGTCTCTACTTTCTGCTTACCGACAACGCTGATGTGGAACCGTCCGCTCCCCTCCCTCAGGAGTTCCCGGGATCCCTCCCTGAGGCGGTGAGCTAACTGGTTCCCTTGGTGGGCGCATCATCCCCCTGTGCTCCATGGCCCGTTCCTCAAACATACGAATCAAGAAATCCAAACGCTCCTTACCGATCCTTGGCTTCAGTGCCAAGAGGTGCCGCACCGTGAGGCGCTCCAGTTCGGCCTGGTGTGACGCGAGCTCGTCGATGATGGCCATTATCTTGGCCGTGTCGGGCTTCTCCTGCCGTAAGAGCTCCGCCAGTTGCAGCCGCGCCGCACGGAGGCTCATCTTCTCCTTCTGGGCCTTCTCCAAGTATTCTCGTACCATCTTGGTCACGACCTCGTCCTCTTCCGGGTGGAAGCGTGGCCGGCCTTCGCTTCTCCAGCGAGCCTGCGGCACGGGCTTCTGCGGCGGTTTGGAAAACCAAAACACCGCCAAAGTCACCAAGGCCACCAAGTTGACCGTCAGGGAAAACACCAGTGCGACAAGCATCCATCGATTGCGCATAGTCCACCTATTTGATGTTGTTCGCCGAGGCCAAAGTGACGTATGCCTCGCTCAGCGAACCAGGAGGCAAATCGTCGAAGCTCTCGAACTCGGTGGCGACCTGAGTGACAAGCGTCTCACTTCCATGCCGGTAGCCGCCGGTGATCCAACTGCCCAGCCAGCTGCCGAGAAGCGCGCCGGCCAGAATGCCCACCGAGACCGCCATGGGGAGCAACGGCCGCGCCACCGCCAGCTCGCCAAGCCGCTCCAGCAGGCTCCGGCGTCGTGCCCTCACCTGCGCCAAAACGCGCGTGGCGAAGAACGGCGGTGCTTGTACCGGCGGCAAGCTGCCCAGAAGCTGCCACACCTTCTGCACGCGTGCCAACTCGCCGGCACACACCGCGCATCGGCTCACGTGCTCATTCACTTCGCGGGCCAGCTCCTCAGTCAGCTCCCCATCCAGGAATGCTGACAAGCGACGTTGTACTTTCTTACAGGTCATCGTTAGCACTCCATGCCTTATAACACCGGCCGAGGGTCAAACTTGCGGCCCTTCCTCCAAAAGATGCGAAAGCTCTCGGTACAGTCGGCGTTTGGCTCGGTGCAGAATCGACTCAACGGCGGAGACCGTCGTCTCCATCACCTCGGCGATTTCGGCATAGGACAGGTTCCCGAAGCGAGCGAGGACCGTGGCGACCTTCTGACTCTCCGGCAAAGAGTCGATGGCCTTCCACAACGCGCGCCCTCGCTCCTCTTGTTCCACTGCGCCGTCAGGACCAGGGCCAGGGTCACGCTGTGCCGGTGGCAGGTAGCCGTCGGCCTCGGGTTCTGTCCGCTGCAGCGAAAAGAACCGTCTCACCTTCCGCGCCCGCAGAACATTCAAACAGTGGTTCATGCTGATACGGTAGAGCCAGGTAGAGAACTTTGCGCGGGGGTCAAAACGCGGCAAGGCGTCGTAGACCTTGACAAACACCTCCTGGGCAGCATCCTCGGCATCGGCATGGTTGCCAAGCATGCGCACGCAGGTAGCCATGACCTTGTCCTGGTAACGACGCACCAACTCCTCAAAGGCGCCAACATCGCCCTTGCGGAATTGCTCTACCAGAGCCGCATCGTCCATCGTGTTAACGTCCTGCACACCGTAATCACGCACACTGTTTGAACACACCAGCCCGCGAAAAACTGCGTCGCGCCAAAGAATCCGCAGGCAGCCGGCAAGGGAGGATCAATGAAGCACTACCCCGGATAGTTTCTTGCGCCTTAGGGAGCGCAGAAGTAGGCGACGGATCTCGGCGGAGGTAACGTAACCAAGCACGCATTCGGCCAGCTCGGCCGCTTCGCGGCTATCCACGGCGCGCACCACGCGCTTGACCTCGGGGATAAAGTGCGGACTCATGCTGAGCTTGCGAAAACCCAAACCGACGAGGAACTCCGTGTAGATCGGGTCGCCCGCCATCTCGCCACACAGACTCGCCTCTTTGCCAGCCGCGGCAGCCGCCTCCGCGACGCGCTTCAGAAGATGCAGGACGCCTGGATTGAGGGGATCGTAGAGGTTGGTGACCCGTTCATTGCTCCTGTCTACGGCCAGAGTGTATTGGATCAGGTCGTTGGTACCCACGCTCACAAAGTCCGCCTCTCGCACAAAGGCCTCCGCCAGCAGCGCGGCCGAGGGGATTTCGATCATCACTCCCAAGGGCAGCCGTTCTGCACACGGGAGGCCCGCGGCCCGCACTTCCTCCTCCGCCTGGCGCAAGAGGGCCTTGACGCGCCTGACTTCGTCCACTGACGAAATCATGGGCACCAAGATGGCGGCGGAACCGAACGCTGCCGCGCGCAGTACCGCGCGCAATTGGACTCTGAACATCTCCGGGTGCTCTAAGGAGAGACGAACCGCCCGCAGTCCGAGGTACGGGTTAGCCTCGCCACGCAGACCAGGCAGGGCCCGCACGAACTTGTCGCCGCCGATGTCGATGGTGCGGATGACCACGGGGCGCGGCGCCACCATTTCCACCACCTGGCGATAAACGGCAAATTGCTCCTCCTCCGGAGGGAAGGAGTCGCGATCCAGAAACAGGACCTCGGTGCGGAAAAGCCCGACCCCCTCGGCGCCTGTCTGCATGGCCCACTCGACGTCGGCCACCGTCCCCACATTGGCCATCAAGGCGACGTGCACGCCGTCGACGGTCTGCGAAGGCAGCGTGGCAAGCTCTGCCAGTTCACGGGCAGTGCCGTCCAACAGAGCGCGCCTTTCCCGGTAGGCCTTCTCGTCATCGTCGGTGGGATTGATAACGACTTGGCCACGATAGCCATCAACGATAAGTCGGTCACCCATGGCCATTCGCCGCTGCACGTCTTTTACGCCCGAGACAAGCGGCACACCCATGGTTCTGGCCAGAATGGCAGCGTGCGACGTAGCCCCGCCTCTTTCGGTGACAAAGGCCTTCACCTTGCGGCGGTCGAGCCCCACTGTTTGCGAGGGCGTCAGCTCGTCGGCAACAACAACGACTTCATCGTGAGCAGCGAAAAAGTCCTGCTGGCTACGGCCCAACAGGTGGCGCAAGATGCGGGTGCCCACGTCGCGCACGTCGATTGCCCGCTCCCGCAAATAGGGATCTTCCACGGCGCTGAGCAGGCGCTCGGACTCCTCCATCACCTCGGCGATGGCCTGCTCCAGGCCTTTGCGCTCCCCGAAGAGCCTCTGCTCTACCTCGCGCTTCAGGTAGGGATCATCAAGAAACAAGAGGTGGGCCTCGAAAATCTCCGCCTCGCGAGGGCCCAGCTCTTTCTTTACGCCATCGCGAATGTCCAGCAGCTCACGGCGCGTTTGGGCCAGGGCAGCCTCCAGCCGTGCCAGCTCCTGGCTTGCCTCTCCGGGAGCAAGAGTGCGCTGCGGAATGGCAAGTCGCTCGCCCATGAGGCAGGCGTGACCAATGGCCAAGCCGGGAGAGAGCGGCAGCCCGCGCAGGCGGATGTGGCGTTCACCAGCCATCTTGCATCACAATGGTCCTTTGGGGCTCACCCGGGCGCTACTGAATCACGCCGTGCCGGCGGCCGACCTTGGCAAAGGCCTCCAGCGCGCGGTCGAGGTGTTCCTGTTCATGAGCAGCCGAGATCTGGACGCGAATGCGCGCCTCGCCCTTGGGCACCACTGGGTAGCTGAACCCCACCACGTAGATCCCTTCCTCCAGGAGGTCCCGGGCCATCACCTGCGCCAACTGCGCATCATTGGGAAAGCGGCTCAGCATAATCGGCACAATGGGGTGCTCTCCTGGCTTCACATCAAAACCGAGGCGGGCGATTTCGCTCCGGAAGTACGCAGTGTTGCGCCACAGCTTCGCGCGCAATTCATCCACCTCCGAAAGGAGATCCAGCACTGCCAGGGACGTCCCCACAACCACCGGCGAAAGGGTGTTGGAGAAGAGATACGGCCGCGAGTGTTGTCGCAGCACATCGACGATCTCCTTCCTCCCGGAGGTAAAGCCGCCGGAAGCACCCCCCAAGGCCTTGCCCAAGGTGCTGGTAATGATATCCACCCTCCCTTGTACGCCATGATATTCGGGCGTGCCGCGGCCACGGGCGCCAAGGAAGCCCGTCGCGTGGGAGTCATCCACCATGACCACGGCGTTGTGGCGCTCCGCCAGATCACAGATGGCTGGCAGATTGGCGATAGCACCGTCCATGCTGAACACGCCATCGGTGGCAATCAGCTTGACGCGTGCGTTGCCCGCTTGGACCAGCGCCTCCTCCAAAGCAGCCATGTCGTTGTGTTGGTAGCGGTAGCGCTCCGCTTTGCACAGGCGGATCCCGTCGATGATGGAGGCGTGGTTCAGAGAGTCGGAAATGACTGCATCTTCCGGCCCAAGCAGCGTCTCGAACAACCCACCGTTGGCGTCGAAGCACGAGGAGTAAAGGATGGTGTCCTCGGTGCCGAGAAAGTCGCTAATCCGCTCTTCCAGCTCGCGATGAATGTCCTGGGTGCCGCAGATGAAGCGCACCGAAGACAAGCCGTAGCCGCGTTCCTCGAGGGCGCGGTGGGCAGCCTCGATCACCTTCGGGTGGCTTGACAGACCGAGATAGTTATTCGCACAAAAGTTCAGCACCTCCTTGCCCGGGCGAACGCGGATCTGCGGCCCTTGCGGCGAGGTAATTATGCGTTCCTCCTTGTACAGCCCTGACTCTTTCACTTCGGCAAGCCGTTTCTGCAAAATCGAACGCAGTTGTTCGTACATTACCCTCCCTCCGTGCTGAGTCTTCTTGCGGAATGTGCGGGCATCCCCTGTGGTGCAGCCTCACATCCCGTACATCTCGATGATTTCCTTCTTTCCTTTGCCGAGAATGTTGTACTTGTTGCCAACCTTGATGAAGGCATCGATGGCCCGGTCCAAATGCGCTTGCTCGTGGTCAGCGGAAATCTGCACGCGGATGCGCGCCTGACCTTGAGGCACCACCGGATAGAAGAACCCGACCACGTAAATGCCCTCTTCGTAGAGGTCGCGCGCCATGTTCTGGGCCAACTTGGCGTTGTAGAGCATGATCGGCACGATGGGGTGTACACCCTCGCGGATGTCGAATCCAGCCTCCTTCATCCGGCGGCGGAAGTACAGCGTATTCTTCTCCAACTTGTCCCGGCGCTCAGTCGTCTCGGAGATCAGATCGAGCACCGCCAGCCCTGCCGAAACAATTACCGGTGGCACAGTGTTGGAGAAAAGGTAAGGACGCCCGCGTTGACGGAGCATCTCGACCAGCTCCTTGCGGCCACTGGCGCACCCGCCCGATGCACCCCCCAGGGCCTTGCCTAAGGTTGTGGTGATGAGGTCTATACGGCCCATGACCCCGCAGTACTCGTGGGTACCACGACCAGTCTTGCCGACGAAACCGGTAGCATGAGAATCGTCCACCATCACCATGGCGTCGTATTTGTCGGCAAGCGCGCAGATTCGGTCCAGGGGCGCGATGTCGCCATCCATGGAGAACACTCCGTCGGTGACAATCATGCGGAACCGGCAGGCCTGTGCTTCCTGGAGTTTCTCCTCAAGGTGCTCCATGTCGAGGTGCTTGTACACAAACTGCTGGGCACTACACAGGCGGATGCCGTCAATGATCGAGGCGTGCACCAACTTGTCGGCGATCACCGCATCTTCGCGGCCGAGCAGAGCTTCGAACACGGCGGCGTTAGCATCCAGGCAGGAGGCGAAAAGGATCGTGTCCTCCGTCCCGAGGAAGTGGCTCAACTTCTCTTCCAGCTGCCGATGGATGTCCTGAGTGCCACAGATGAAGCGCACCGAGGACATCCCGTAGCCGCGCTCCTCCAGGCCCTGGCGCGCCGCTTCTAAGATGCGCGGATGGCTGGACAGGCCGAGGTAGTTGTTGGCGCAGAAGTTGATAACCTCGCGTGTCTGCGCCCCCTTGGGGAATTCCACCTTGATCTCGGCTCCCTGGGGGGAACAGATGTAGCGCTCCTCTTTGTACAGACCGGCCTCACGGATCTTGGCCAGCTCCTGCCCATAGTAGTCGCGCGCTTTGCCGTATGCCACATCGACCTCCCGCACCAAGCGAATTGGTGCCCTTTTTCCTCGTGCATCATCACCCCTGCGTGCCGGCGTCGGTCGTGGTTTCTCCCGCCTAACCTCGCAGCTCGTTCACCAAAGAAACAATGCCGTTGACGGTGTCGAACGTTTCTGGGGTGACCTTGGCGTCTGGGATCTGGATGTTGTACTGCTTCTCCAGAAAGGTCTTCAGCGAGACCATCGAGAAAGAGTCAACGATCCCACCGGAGATCAGAGGGGTCGTCTCGGTGATCTCCGTGTCGTCGGCCTCATCGAGGTACTCCTTCTTGATAAAGTCGATGATGAGCTTCTTCATCTCCTCCATGGCAATTCCCTTCCTTTACCTCGCCACCCGTCAAGAGCGCCGAGTCATCGCATGTCTGTCTCGGCTCGAAAGCACCGGCCCCTTCCACGTCTTCGCCCTCCTGCCCAGGGCAAGGGCCTCGGCCACTCGCTCCCACTCATCGCCTGCGCAAACCGCTGGGGGGACCAGGAAGCCACTGGCAACAACAACACTTCGGCCCCTCGCAGCCGGTGTCGGCACTTCACTCAATCGCCCAAACTGCTATCCCCTCTCCAGGAGCACTACCGCTGCAGCAAACTCCTTCGAGTGTGACACAGAGACGTGCACCTTGGTTACCCCCTGCTGCGCGGCGAGTTCTTGGGCTCTGCCGCGCAGGTTCACCGAGGGCCTACCCCGATGGTCATTCACCAGCACCACGTCCTGCCACGACAAGCCATCCTGCCAGCCGGTGCCGAGGGCCTTGAAAGTGGCCTCTTTGGCGGCAAATCGTACTGCGTAGTGTTGCGCGCGATGCGCCATGCCTTCGCAATAGGCCACTTCTTCCGGGGCAAACACGCGGCTCAAGAACCGTTCGCCATGACGCCGCACTTGCTCGTCCACCCGCGCGATCTCGATGATATCAATCCCCACGCCAACGACCATTGGCTGGCCCTCCACCAGCTCGGCACCTACGGCAGGAGCACGATCTTGCCGCAATTACCCTCTGCCATGAGCTGCATCCCCTTGGCGAACTCCGCCAGCGGAAAGGTGTGGGTGATGATCGTCCTCAGGTCGATGAGGCCGCTCTTGATAAAACCTGCGCTCTTGTACCAGGTCTGGAACATGGTGCGGCCGGTCACTCCGTAGATTCGCAGTGCCTTGAAAACAACATCATTGTTGAGATCCAGCGTGACATTGCCGTTGTACAGACCCAGAATGGAGACTCGGCCGCCGGGAGTGGTCACTTTCAGGGCCTGGCGCAGTGCTTCCGCGTTGCCCGACATCTCGATGGCAACGTCCACCCCGTTGCCATCGGTGGCTTCGATGATCTCAGCCACGACGTCGGTGGTACGGGGGTTGAAGGTCTTGGTCGCGCCGAGCTTGCGGGCAAGGTCGAGTCGGTAATCATTGACCTCAGTCACATAGATGGCCGAGGCCCCAGAAGCGCGCGCCACAGCGATACCGAACAGGCCCACCGGGCCCGCGCCCATCACTGCCACTGTCTTGCCGGCCACGTCTTCAGAAAGGACAGTGTCCACGGCATTGCCCAAAGGCTCCTGCACCGAGGCAAACTCATAGGGCACCGCCGGGTCATTCTTGATCACGTCTACTTCCGGTACCACTGCGTACTCGGCAAACACCCCGTCGCGATCCACGCCGAAGATTTTCATGTTCCGACATATCGCCATACGCCCAGTGCGACACTGGTAGCAATGCCCACAAGGGATGTGCGTCTCGGCAGAAATCCTGTCGCCCACCTTCACGGAGTGGACGTTCTTGCCCACCTCGACCACTTCGCCCGCCAGTTCGTGACCCATGATTTGCGGCGTCTTGATACGGCTGGCTGCCCACTCGTTCCACTCGTAGATGTGCAAATCCGTGCCACAGATCGAAGTGGCGTGTACCTTGACAAGCACTTCGTCCGGCCCGCATTGTGGAATAGCCACTTCGAGATACTCGGCCCCCGGGCCTGGTTTCGTCTTCACCACTGCTTTCATCTTCTGTGCCATGCAGTCTCCCTTCCAGCTTTGCTCTCTGTGGCCCGCATAGGGCTCAGCTCCTTAGCGGAGCAACGTCATCTTACGGACAATCCGTCCGCTTGGCGTAATCATCACGCAGAAGTAGACTCCGCTCGGCAGCGCGTTGCCGTTTCTGTCGTCGCCACGCCACCGCAGCTTGTGCGTTCCCGGCGGCAGTTCGTCGTCCAGAAGCCGCCGCACGAGGCGGCCGCTGAGGTCATAGATGCCCACCACAACCCGGGCGTGCTGGCCCACAACGCAGGTAATCTCGGTCTCCGGGTTAAAGGGGTTCGGGTAGTTGCCCTGGAGGTCGAACAGAACTGAAGAGGCCGCACTTGGCTTCTCGACCACAGGAGTAATCAGGTGGCCAGGTGCAACCACGATATCGTCCAGATAGACCCCCTCGTACTCTTTTGCCGGGTCGCTCTCGAAGAGGAAACGGAGGGCAGTGAGCGTTCCGGGCTCCAGGAAAGAGATGTCATAGGCGTACGGGAGCCAATCATTGCCCATGAGGGTCGAATCAAGGGCGCCGCCAGTGCCGATGAAATCGAGAAGCACCCATCGGCTCTTGTCGCGGATCTGCACATAGAGGCCATCGCCGCGGAATCCAGGCTCTGAGTAAACCGCCACGTCATACCAGGCCCAGAAGCTCAAGGTAGCGGCAGGCGGAACACGGAACTCGGGCGTGATGAGCGCGGTGTACATGTTCGGGAGATAGCGCGCCGAATCCTCTTGGCCGCAATACCACGCGTAGCGCCCGGAGTGCTGGCGCCGGCTGGAAACGTGCCACAGGTCGCGAGCCCCGCCATGCACATATCCGGCAAGCGGCGCTTCCACGTCGTCGTGGAAACCTGTGGCGCCGACAATGACGGTGGCAGAGGCAGTGAAGACCTGCCCGCCCTCGGTGAGCAAGCGAAAAGCCAACATCGGAAAAGACGGCTCAACCGCTCCTGGGGCAACGCGCAGCTCCACTGGCACACAGATAGTGTCGGCGATCCCCACACTCCCTAACTCGCGGCGAGAGGTAAGCACCTGCACAGCCTCTCCCCCCGCTTCACACTCCAGCACGACGCCACGCGCTTGGCGCGAGCCGCGATTCACCACGGCGACCTCCAGGTCGACGGTTTCGCCCGGCTCGAGGACGCCATCGCCATCTCCCAGGCGACCGTCCGACGGAGTCGCACTGACCACGGTCAACAGGGGCGCAGCAATCGGCACGCTGAAGGCACTGTGCCAGGAGCGGCCCTCGCGATCGGTCACGATGAGGGAAAGCCCTATCGCGTCCCCATGACCACACTGCTCAGACACACGCAGTATAAAGCCGCTGCCGGGCGGCACGGGGTAGGACGAAGCTCCAGAGGGTAGATCGCCAAAGCTCGCGGTGCTGTCCAACACGGTCACGAGCTGGCCCTGCGGCCTCAGCACGCACTCCACCCCCAACGCGGGTGCCGTGCCACGGTTGGCCAGCTCCACCTCCAGGCTTACCTGCGCACCGGGTTCGAATGCACCATCGGCGACTGATGCGCCCTCGAGTCGGTAGCCCTTGTAGAGCACGTAAGGACCTTCGCTCTGCACAGGAGTCGTGACCACCCGCGGCAAGTAGTTCTGCGCCGTGACCGTGACGGTGATCGAATCGAGTGGCGAGCTGGGGGCGATAGGCGCGACAAACAGGCCTGCGGCGTCGGTGCTCCCCCGCTCGTAGACCTCGGCTCCGGCCATGACGCAGACCGCAGCGCCTTCCACGGGCTGTCCGCCGTCCAGCACCCGCACCGCGAACTCTTGCTCTCCTCTGGGCACCATCGGCGGGCAGTCCACGGTCAACTCACGGGGTACGTCGGTCCAAATGGGCATCTCTGGATCGCCCAGAAGAGTGATTTCGTACTGACACCAGCGGTACACATTCTCCTGCCGAGAGAACGGCGCGTAGTAGGCCTTGGCCATGGCAATGGCCTGGCCAACGCGCGTCACACCCTCCTGAAAGAGGAAGCGGAAGAACTGCTGGTCAAACCTGTCAGAGTAGCCGTATTTGGGGTTCCCCGGTGATCCCCATCCATAGCGCGAATTGCCGATGAAAGCGACACCTCCCCCTCGCGCGTTGCGGACAAAATGCTCGGCGATGCAGTCTTCTTCAAAATTGGCCGGGTAGCAGCCAATGGAATAGAGCACCGAAAAGCGCGGACCATTAGCAAGCCTGTCCATGTCTGCAATTTGCAAATAGCCGTCGCCCACCCCCATGACCGTGGTGAACGCGTGCCCGTCATGGTTGACCAGATTCATCCCCCGATTCAGCGCACTCACGACCGACTGCACGCTCTCGTTCCCCCGAGAGCGGTAGAGTTTGGTTATCTCGAACCGCGCGGGCACATAGAGTTCATCGATTAGATCTTTGCCCAGGCCAGAATCGGTGTACGGGTTATCCCACAGCACATCGGCTGCGAACAGGGCCCGGGTCTGGTAGTCGCACGGTGGATATCGCTCGTAAGTAAGGACTTTTTGCACGAACGCCTGAACTTGCGCGACGTTGTTCACTGGCGCCCGCCCCACAAACACATCGGGGTAAAGGTCCACACTATCGGCCACCTCTCCGTACACCAGAGACCTATTCTCATCCCATGTGCGGTCCAGGTCGGAGAAGTACAGGTCGCAGGGGATCGCATTTGCTTTCGCCCCTTGCAGACAGTCCATGGCGTAAGCCGTCCGATAAGGCACCTGATCCACATCGCCGCCCAGCAGGACCCACCTGATGTTCCACACGGGACGCATCGCCTTGAGGAACTCGCGGATGCGAACCGCGTTGTCCTTGGCGACGTAGGTCCTGTAGATCTCCTCAGTGGTTACGATTGTTGCTGCCAAGCCCTTTTGCCGTTTCCAGTCAGCCAAGGGCTGAAAAGCGTCCTTGAAGGCCGGAGGTGTGATGATAACGTATTCGTGCACCTCGGCAGGGGCCTTCGCCCGCTTGGCCAATGCGAGAGCCCTATGCCGGTCAACCTGCTCTCTATTGTCCACAAGCGTGGCAAGGAGCGAGAGGCCCTCCTCGTCCAGATCGTGGGCTGAACTACCCTCGTCAAAGCGCACGGTCAGCAGGACCTCACGCCGCAAGAGGAGCCGATGCTGCGCCGGCACAAAGGCGACCGGGTAGACGGCTATTTCCGCAATGGTCATCCCTGCGAATACCCCCTGGCCCAAGAACTGAGCTTCGACAGCTGGGTACGGCTCGACGCTCGCGTAGGCTTCCGCCTTTGGGCCGACAAAGGGAATCGCCTGCGTGTGCGAGTAGGGGTACGGCGGCTGCGCGGGAAAAACGGTCACGCCGGAGGCAAGCTCCTGAGCATCGGACGCCGAAGCATCGAGACTCAACACCCGCGCCCCGGGCGGCAATGCCAAGCGGACCACGCGCACCGGAAGCTGTGGTTCCCCCACCTCCTCAGTGAGCTCACACCCCTTCATGGTCACCCGCGTAAAGCCTTGCACGTTCTCAAGTGCCACTTCCATTTCAGAAAATGTGACCGTGTGGCGATACTCTCCTCCGTGCACTGAGCAGGCTGCCAAGAGCACGAACGCTACAACTGTCAGCGCACCCACTGCGCTCTTCGTCCGCATACGCTCCTCAGGGGTATGACAGGCGCTCACTTCACCAGGCTCAACTTCTGGACTGCGCGCGTTCTTCCGGCCTCGAGCACGCAGAAGTAGACTCCGGAGCCCACTGCGTTGCCCTGGCCGTCCGTGCCTTCCCACGTCAGCTCGTGTTCCCCCGCAGCGATCGGACCATCGTGGAGGGTGACGACTCGCTGCCCCCGCACGTCGTAGATGGCCACCAGCACACGGTCTGGAGGCGAGGAGGGGCCGTTGCGCTGCCCAGGGACCCTCACCAGCCCGCGCGCGCGTTGATTGAACGGATTCGGGTAAAAGGGAGAGAGCTCCAGTTCTCCAGGGACTGCAGACGTGGCGTTGGCGACAGCAGGCTCAACCAAGGTACGCAGGTCATCGCGTCCGCCAGCGGCGCGGTAACGCTGTGCGAACTCCTGAAGATACTGGTTGGCAATGTCAGCGTCGTGGATAATGAGCGTATTTTCGTCGTTGCTTCTTTCGGCGCTGCTGGTCCAGTTGTGCGAGCCTGTGATAACCAGTGGGTCGCTTGCGGTCGCGTAGACATCCACAATGGCATACTTGTGATGCAGCAGGCCGCCCTCCAAGTCAATCCAGACATCGGCCTTTGGCGACCAAGGGTAGGGACCAGTCCCCGCCATGTTGCCAAACTGGGAGGCTGCGTCACGAGCTTCGCCACTGTCGAACACGCCCTTCAGCTTGAACCCGGGCACGCCGTACCACTTCTCCTGCATCGCCTCTGCGACATCCGACCGTGTGAAGGAATAGATGCAGAAGTAAATGGAAGCTTCTGCCGTGTTGAGGGCAGCGATAATCTTGCTGGTGGTGCGGTCAGAAGGGCTCATGTACTGCTCCACCAGCCTGCCGCCAATCACGAACCAATGGGGGGTGTTATCCGTCTTGCGCGAGCCGAATCGGGCAGTTGCAGAATTGGGGGTGCTGTTCTCTCCGCCCCACATTTCGTCGAATTCCGCGGTATAGCAAGCAGCCAGCGCCTGATCCTGCACGACCACGGCGTTCTCGGCATTGCTGCTCACCCCTGCGTAGCTGGCATTGTAGGAGCCAGTCCAGACCCAGTCATCGGCGGCGCTGCTCTTGTCCCAGTAATCGAACACGGCGAACTTGTTGTGCATATACCCAGAGCCGTCGTTACTGCCATAAGTGTCATCAATAACAGGGATGCCAGCGGCTACCAGGTCGGCGATCTGGGTGCTGCGGTTATCGCGCTCGGTGATCACCCGCACCCTCACGCCGCGTTGCTTGGCTGCTACCAATGCTTGGGCCACGAGGGCGTGGGTGAGATTGTAGAAGCAGAAGTCAATGGAGTACTGCGCGGCTTGAATGCGCTCGGCCAGGCGCTGTGCCAAGTCTACCTCTCCGTTGGCCACCGTGGCGCTCGCGTAGGCCGCATTGACGCTTTTCGTGAAGTAGACGATGATTTGTCCTGTACACTCTGGAGGCGAAGCCGTGCTGAAGAGCAGGTCCCTTCCCGCAGTGGTCCCCGTGACGTTGGTGGAAACAACCTGGCAATGATAGAACGTGGCCGGCTCCAAGCCGGTCAGTCTGACTGCATGTTGCGTCACCAAGCTGCTATCGCCGACGCTACCCAGCTCATACTCATCCGTCCTGCCGTAGCGCACCAGGCTGGAAGCCGGGGCATCGGTCTCCCAAGTTATCGTCACACTGTAAGGCTCGATATCTGTCTCCGTCGCGTCGCGCACCAGTTGCGGACCGCTGGTCATGATGATGTCGGTTCGGTAGCGCGGCGATACTTCATAGCCGGAGGTGAAGGGGGAAGTCTGGTCATACTGCCTGAGGATGCCCACGACATCGAAAACCCCAGTGGGGTGGGGAATACCGGTGTCTTTGTCGATGAAGAGGTCGCAAGAGCCGGTGCCGTCGGAAATGGGACCGCCGTAGAGGCCGGTCTGGGTGTAGGTCACGCGGTTGACACGCACCAACCTCCCCTCGTTCGGTTCGCTTCCGTCCGCGAAGAAAGAGTTGGCCACATCCCAGCAGGTCAGCACCAGAGGGTCCGGTACGCGGAACCCGGATCCGTGGATGGTGATTTGCAGCGGCTGCGTTGGAAACCCGTAGATCTCCGTCAAACCGTAGTAGGACTTGACCACGCCTGTGACTGTGAGGCTATCCCCGAGCTCGATGCGCGTAGCGTCGTTGAGGCCAAACACGCACACCCCTGCAGTGTTGTCCTGAACGAAGATCTCCAGATTGCCACCATAAATGCCAGATCCCACCGTGGCGATACCGGTAACGGTGACCTGCGTTCCCTCAGCGTAAGGCGCTTTGGGCATGCCGGTCTGGTCGTTGCGGTGCAGGTCGATGATCGGCACCACCTGCCCCAACAATAGGCCATAGCGCAGCGTGAGCAACGCGCCCAACCCTAAGAGCCACCTCGTCTCTCTCGTACGTCGCATAACAGTCTCCCGCTTGGCCCTCTCCCCTTCCTTTTGGGTATTGCCCGTGCCCAACGCTACCACCCCAAAATGCCACCAGGGACTTTCGCCAGGACCAGAACCCTTGCCGCAGGGTCAACGCGGCGCTGGAGATCATGGTTTCGAGGAAAGGTCTTGGTGTAGCAGGCCTGCAGAGGCTCCGGGGGATCCCAGACGCGAGGCTCACCTGCGCCTCGACCGCATCGGGAGCAAGAAGGACAGAAAGAAAGGACCAGTCCAATTCCACCCAGCACGCGCATCCTTAGAGGTTGATGGCAACAACCACACGCTCGTTCTTTCGTGGCAAAATATACTGATATCCGCTCTCATTGTCAAGCGGATTGTCCCTGCGGTCTTTGAGGAAGGGCACAGGCCACATGCCGCTCCTCATCATGAAGGACCGCGACTGTCCAAGCACGGAATGGCAGCGGCTCGGAAAAAAAACTTTGATTCTTGGCGAGAAATGCATAGATTTGCCGGCGCCAATTCGCAGAGAGAAACCAGACAAGAGCGTATGGAACAGCTTGCCCGACTCTATGAGAGAACCTACGGCCGGCGGCCGCTGACGATCGTACAGCTCAAGGGCGACGGCTCAGACCGCCACATCTTCCGACTGGCCGACGACATGCAGTCGGTGATTGGCATCTGGAGCCAAGACCACGCCCTCAATGAGTCCTTCTTGGAGTTCAGCCGCCACTTTGCAGACTATGGTCTTCGCGTCCCCGCCATCTACGCGGAAGACCTCTCCCAGGGGGTTTACTTGGAGCAGGATCTCGGCGACTGGACGCTCTTTGACTGGATGGTCGACATTCGGGAGAAGGAAGGCTTTTCGCCTCGCATTGTGGCAATGTACCGCAAGGTACTGGAGGACCTCCCGCTGTTTCAGATCGTAGCCGGAAAGAGCATAGACTACAATCTTTGCCATCAACACCGAGAGTTCGGCGAGGACTCCATGGCGTGGGACCTCCACTATTTCCGACATCGCTTCTTGGAGGTCTTCTACAAAGGTGACCTCAATTGGTCCGCCCTGGAGCGCGATTTTCGCCAGCTACGCGCCTTCCTTTTGGAGGAACCGCGCGATTACTTCATGTACCGCGACTTTCAATCGCGCAACGTGATGATCCTCGACGGGGTGCCCTATTACATCGATTACCAGTCCGGGAGGCGAGGCGCGCTGCAGTACGATGTCGCCTCCTTGCTCTACGATGCCAAGGCGAACATCCCAGAGCCGGTCCGCCAGGAGTTGTTGGCGCACTATCTGGACTGGGTGCAGCAGTTCGCGCCCATCGACCGCGAACGTTTCTTGCACTACTTCTACGGCTTTGTCCTGATTAGGATGATGCAGGCCTTCGGAGCCTACGGGTATCTCAGCGTCGTCAAGGGCAAGAAACACTTTTTCCGCAGCGTGCCCTATGCGATCCGCAATCTCGAGTTGATGCTGGAAATGGACCTTCCCATTCTGCGCCAGCTACCGACCTTGCGCGGGGTGTACGAGGAGTTGGTGAAAGATGTCGAGCTGCGAGGGACATGAATGGCCGGTGGTCTGAGGGTGTACATCGTGAGCTTCAGCTACTTGCGCGACGATATCCCCGCGGACCCCTACGGGCACGGCGGCGGGTTTGTGTTCGACTGTCGGCTGTTGCCCAATCCGGGTCGCGACCCAGCCTTTGCCGAAGTGAACGGCCTCAACACAGAGGTGAGGGCCTACTTGGAAGGACGCCCTGAGGTGCAGCAGTTTCTGCACCATGTCTTCGCCCTTGTCGACATGGCAGTTGCCAGCTACACAGCGCGCGGCTTTGAGCATTTGATGGTGGCGTTCGGGTGCACAGGGGGACAACATCGCTCGGTCTTTTGCGCCGAATCGCTGGCCGCGCACCTGCAGCAGGCTGGCGTGAGCGTGGAAATTCGGCACCTGACTCTGGAAAAGGCCCAGGAATGAAAGCAATGATTCTTGCGGCTGGCCTGGGCACACGTCTGCGGCCCCTCACTGAGCATCGCCCGAAGGCCCTGGTGGAACTCTGCGGCACCCCGCTGCTGGAAATCGTCCTACAACGTCTGATCCAGGTGGGCGTTGACCAAGTGATCATCAATGTTCACCACCTGGCAGAGATGATTGTCGACTACGTTCGCGCACACCGGAATTTCGGTATTCGCATCGAGTTCTCGTTTGAGCCGGTGATCCTCGGCACGGGCGGCGGTTTGCAGAAAGCAGCCTGGTTCTTCGCGGGCGACGAACCTTTCTTTCTGCACAACGTGGACATCCTCTCGGAGATGGATCTCTCCGATCTCCTCGCCTTCCATCGCTGCCGCGAAGCGGTGGCATCGCTGGCCGTCCAGGAGAGGCCCACTTCAAGAGCTTTGGCCATAGACGCTTCCGATAGGCTATGCGGCCGAAAGGGGTACCCCCTGGCGAGAGAACCCGAGGGCCCAGTAAGATGGGTCGGCTACAACGGTGTTCAGGTGATATCTCCGACTCTGCTCAGCCTCCTCTGCGAGAAGCCGCCATTCTCCATCATCGACGCAGAAGTGCGCGTCTGCCCAGAGCATTCGATTCTGGGCTACGACCTTGGCAGCACCGCGTGGTGGGACCTCGGAAAAAAGGAGGCCTTAGCCGCAGCTGAACAGGCCATTCTGGAAGGGAAGCTGCACCGCTGGTGGACATAGCCAGTATCGCGGGCTTGAGACGCTGTCCTCAGGAGGTCTGTAACAAAAAACGGCCTCGGCGTTGCCGAGGCCGCAAGTGGCGCTGAAGATCGCTCATACGACCCGTACGTTGGCGGCCTGTGGTCCTTTAGGTCCCTCCTCGATCTCGAAAGTAACCTCCTGGTCCTTCTCCAGGGCTCTGAATCCTTCGCCCACGATGGCCTTGTAGTGCACGAAGACGTCTCCGCCCCCTTCGCGGGTGATAAAGCCGTAGCCCTTGGTCTTGCTAAACCACTTCACTTTGCCCTTTTCCATACGGTGCTCACTCCTGTGAAATGTCCGCTTCAGCAAGTTCTTGAACAGCAAGAGCGTCTTCTCCTCTTCAGGCTATCCAGGTGAGCGCGTCGTCACCCTGACTACCCACGTTCGCGCGCTCGGGGTAATCAGTTCTTGTTCAACACCCAATCGACGAGTCGTTCAAAACCTTGCACTGCCTTCCCCAACCATTCGGACTGCCTCGGTGTGGCCTCCGCGAGGCGCTCGTCCACGGTGACGTTTGGGTCGCGGATGTCCCCAATGACCTCTACCGTCACCGGCACGACCCCTTGGGAGACCATGCCGAGCCGGTGCGCGGCACCATAAGAGACGTCGATGAGGCGGCTGGCAACCCACGGGCCGCGGTCCTTGATGACCACACGTACGCTTCGCCCGTTGTTCATGTTGGTCACCTTCACGACGGTGCCAATACGGAGATTACGATGTGCGGCGGTCATCTCCAGCGGGTCGTAGGGCTCCCCGTTACTCATCCGCTTACCCTCAAGTTCCTTCCCCACGTACGAGCAGTACCCCTCCTGTACCCTACTCTTGCTTGGGCTGGGGCCAAAAAGGCCCCCGCGGTACGGCCGCTCGCCGCCGTTGGCCTGGGGCCAATATGTTCTGGGGGCCGGTGTACACGACCAGATGAGCACGGCCAGAACTACACCTGCTCCCACGACGAGGCCACGTGTGGCTCTCTGCACCCTCTCTTGCGCTTTCATGACGGGATCTACCCCTCACCTTTCCCAGCGAGGACTGACGTCCTCTCCACCACCACCAGCCGATCCCCGTTCGCTTCACCTCTCCAGTGCAACGCCAGGCGCACCATGTGCGCCGCCGCTCATGTGCTCCGGCCCCGCCGCTCCCTCTTTGCCCGGGCTCGGAGCACCATCCACCTCGTCCCTGTCCAGCTGCCCTTCGTGGGCCCTACTGGTGTTCCCCACCGTTTGCGCGAAATATAACGAATTCCCTGCAAAATGTCAAGCAAAATATCAACATATTGTGAAGTTTGTGGGCATGGGCAACGACATGTTGAAGGGCCAGGCTGGTTGGCTGCTCGCGGTCGGGAAGGCCGTCGGGAGAAGTTCAGCTTCTTGTGGGGCTTGATGGCCGGATGAGAGAAGGGGCGAAGCGGCTACCGCCGTCGCAAAAGGCGAGAGACCAAGGGGCGCGTCGCCGCAGTGACCAGCCAGGCGCAGAGCACCCCAAGGAGGGCACCGCCGAGCACATCAGATGGATAGTGGACGCCCACGTAGGTGCGCGAATAGGCCACCAGAGTGGCTATCGTGAAAAAGATAGGCCAAGGAGCGGCATAGAACCGAGAGAGGAGGAAGGCTGCACCGAAAAGATTGGTAGCATGTGAGGAAGGGAAAGAAAAGGCACCGGAGCAATCAACTAAGAGGCGCACCCCAGGAAGCGTGTTGCATGGCCGGGCGCGCTCAACGAGCGGCTTGAGCAACGTGCTGCTGGTCTGGTCAGTGATCGTGACCGTGACGATGAGCAACAGGGTGGCAATTCTCCCCTTCTTGCCCCCAAAAATCAGAAGTGCAAGCAACCCCAGGGCAATGACCATCCGCCAGTTGTCGATGTCGGTCAGAAAAGGCATGATGACATCGAACTGGGGACTTGCGAGTCGCACGTTGACCAGGTAGAAGATGGCTACGTCCAGCCGCAGGGCCCAGTGGGGCATCACTGGTCAGTCCTTCTGGCCGAGGGCCTCAGTAACAAGTTTCAGCGCGCAGTACTCGCCACACATCGTGCAGACGTCATTCTGCTCAGGTGGGCATTCTTGGCGCGCACGTCGCGCTGTCTCGGGGTCAATGGCGAGCGCGATCTGCCGTTCCCAGTCCAAGGCTTTGCGCGCCCTCGCCATCGCCTTGTCCCACTCGGCGGCCCCAGGGATCCCTTTGGCAATGTCGGCCACATGGGCGGCAATGCGCGTGACGATGACCCCATCGCGCACATCCTGCACGGTGGGCAAGCGCAGGTGTTCGCCCGCGGTCACATAGCAGAGAAAGTCGGCTCCTGCCGCGCCGGCAATGGCACCGCCCATCGCCGAGACAATATGGTCGTAGCCCGGCGCGATATCGGTCACCAAAGGCCCAAGCACATAGAATGGTGCTCCGTGGCAGAGCTTCTTTTCCAACAAGACATTCGCCTCCACCTCTGCCAGCGGCAAGTGACCCGGGCCTTCGATCATCACCTGCACCCCTTCTTCCCAGGCGACTTTGGCCAGCTCACCGAGGGTGATGAGCTCCTGCACCTGCGCGCGGTCTGTGGCATCCGCCAGAGACCCTGGCCTAAAGCCGTCCCCTAAGCTAAGGGTGATGTCATAGCGTTTGGCCAAGGCGAGTAATCGGTCGAAATGCTCGTACAGAGGGTT
>JACIZP010000044.1 GCA_014359355.1 Calditrichota bacterium
TGGTTGACGTGTTGCGCCTTGGCGCCCGGGAGGAAGTCGATGTACGTCTTTTCCCAGTAGTCCCATTGCCATTCGTCCAAGACGTCCCGCTGCCGCAACCACAGATAGTCGTAGCCTGCGCCCAGCTTGACGTACAAGCCTCCCCGCAGCCGGAAGAGCATTTGCAGGTCGCTCCCAATACCGATCGCACGCTCCACGCGGTAAGCTTCAGTCTGGCCGTGCACCGAGCCAGCGATGCGCAGGCTCACGTTCCCCTCCTGGGCCATGGCCCAGGACGCACCCCACAAGGCTGCGAGGCCCCAGCACAAAAGAGCAGGCTTATTGGTACACCAAGGGCCCATCGCTTAGAACTCCACCGCTACCGAATAGAGGAGCGCTGCATTCAGACTCGCATGTTCCATCCACCCCACATCTAACCTCACGCAAGTACCAAAGAGCTTGTGACGCAAACCGCCTCCGAGGCAAAGTCCCTCATCCGCATAGCCGAACTTGTATCCGGCGCGGACGATCCCAATACCGCCAAGCACCGCCTCCATCCCCAGGTGGAGTCGCTCGCTGGCATCGTTCGGGTGCACTGCCTCAACCACACCCGTCAAATAGTTCTCCCGCGCTGACGACCCCACGAGCTCTGCAGCCACCCCCATTCGCAGCATCTGCGGCATTTTGAACTTCTCTTCGGCGTATTTGCTGTCCAGACCAAAATTGTGCAAAGAGGCGCCGATGCGCAGGGTGCGAAAGCCGGTGTCGTACAAGAACCCGAGATCAGTCACCACGTTGCCGGCGCTGTACACATCGATCGTCTCGCGCACGTACTTCACGGTGCAGCCAAAGCTAAACTTGTCCGTGAGGGATCGAGCGTAACTGAGTCCCAGCGCATAGGCACCTGCCGAGTAGGTGCCTAAGCTGATGTAGGAGCCGACCCGGTCAGCGGTGGGGTTAGTGGTGCGTTCCATTGAGCCGAAATCGAAATAGCGCGCGTGCACACCGACGGTGCCAAACTTCCCCTGGGCCCAGGTCAGTGCCGCTGCTCGGAGAGCTGTTCCCACGTACCAAGAAGTATGAGCCACGTAGATCCCCCAACGCGTAGGCTGCGAGGCAATAGCAGCTGGATTGCAATAGACTCCCTCAGCACCAGCATCTAAAAGGGTCGTCCCCGCCTCACCAAGTGCCAACACCCTGGCAGACACCGGGATTTCCAAAAAGGTGAAGCCCGTGGTGCCAATCTTTTCGAACTCCTGGGCACTTGCACCCGCACCCCAGAACAGCCAGACAAAGAGTATCCACTTTGCACCACGCATGGGAAGCCTCAATTGATAATGGCAAACTTGCCCAACTTGACTTCACCCTGCTGGTTGGTCACCTGGAAAAAGTACATCCCACTCTTCACATATTGGCCATAGTCGCTGATCTGGTTCCAGAAGGCCACTCCCGACGAGGGATCACGATGATGGATGGTCTTGACCAAATCACCGCGCACGGTGTAAATACGAATGGTGCATTCCTCCGAGAGGTTCACAAACTGGATCAGCTTCACGTCCCCGGCAAGCTCAAATCCAGAGCTGCGATAGAATGGATTGGGAACCACCGTCACCTCGTCCAGTTTTTTTTCTGTGGGGCGAAGCGTGGTGTAGAATGGTTGACGCATGCGATTGGCGAAGATGGACGACTCCAGCGGCGGCACTTCATAGCTGGGGTCCACGGCCCACGCCGGCCAGCCGTGGTCATAGCTCGTCACCGAGTAGTAGAAAGCGTAACCCAGCGCCACCTCAGAGTCTACGTAAATGTAGCGCTGCGAATCCGCATCGAAAAACCGTGGATCCCCAACCGGGATATCCACCAACATCTTCCATGGCCCAAAGGGGAATTGGCCCGAGCGATAGATGCGGTACCCAGCCACATCGGGCACCCCGTGATGCGGATCAGGGACTGACTCCACCTCGGTGCTGAAAGAGATCACGTTGCCTACGCGACCGCCCTCCGGAACAGGATAGACCACAAAGCGCGGCGCAGGCGGAGGCATGGGCACCGTGTACTGATGCTCATAAGCGAAGCTCACTCGTTGCTCCAGATAGGTGACCGCCGAATCCCCGGCGGCGCGCAACTCAGCTGTGGTCAGCAGGGGGTTATCGGCCTTCTCGTAGGGCAGACCCCCTACGAACTCGGCCACCACAACCTTCACAGAATCGCCCCTCGCCAAGTTGTAGGGGCCCAAAGAAAAGTTGGCATAGAGCCTGTTCTGCCCCATGCGCGGGTCGGTGGGATCAGCGAACGCTTCCGACAGCAGAAGCGGGTTGGCCATGGCGGCGTACTTGCTGGTAAGGCCAGCAACGCCGAGAAAGGGTCCGGAGTGGTCATTCGTGGGTGGAGCAGCAGACCAAGCAAAGCCGTTGATGCGATTGGCCTGCCCGCTGGTATCAGGAGATACATACAGGAACTTGATCCCGACACAACCCGGGGCAAGAAAACGTGAGCGGACCACCGCGCGGCCTTGAACCGGATCATAGACACGTTCCTGAAAGAAATCGAAGGATTCGTCATTGCCGGGTGTGAGGGCAAAGTCCCCAGCCCAAGCCGTCAGCAGCCGACGCTCTGGGTCCCACTCGCTGTGGGTGTTGCGCGCCCCCTCTGGGAAGTTCGGGAACACCAATGACCACCCGCGGTGATTGGGCGAAAGGGCATAGGTAAAAAGCAAATAGACCCCATTCAAAGACTTGCGTCGTTGCGTGTTCTTGACCACATACTCGATGATCACATAGTCTTCATCAGCACGAGAACCTGACCACTGCCGCACCGTACGCCTGACCAGCACTGGCATGTTCTGGTTGTCCCATGGTTGGTACCAGGCGCCGTTCATCTCCCACTGGGTATCGATGACCTCCTCTGCCTCGAAGGGGTCCCGCAGCAACCAATAGTTGCCGTCCTGCCACCGCCTGCGGTGAACAGGCTTGCCCTTGCTGTCCTTGCTTATCAGATAGCGGAACTGGTCACCTTCGATACCCACATCCGTGCCGTGAGTAGCAAAGTTGTCCCACCCCCATACGGTGCCCGTATCCGTCTTCGCCGTCAGAAAGAAGCCACCGGCCAGAAGGTACGTGTGATGGCCGCCGATGTTCTGCTTGATCTCCTCGCTGGCAAAGCCCGGCCAGTCCAGACCATAGGTTTTTCTGCTCCAGTCCGCCATCGGCTCACACTCTTGCGACAGGTAGAAGGAATGCCAGAGTCGCCCGCGCGTCAGCTCGATCGTATAAGGATTCCCCTGAGCATGGGCCGGAACGTTCCGAGCCACCAAACCTGCAGCAAGAAGAATGAGAGCCCGGAGTGCGAGACTTCGCACCATTTTCACTTTTCCTCTCAACACCGCTCTACGACGTCCCTCCAGCTCAGAACCT
>JACIZP010000045.1 GCA_014359355.1 Calditrichota bacterium
CCAGCGGAGCAGGGTGGGCGCGTGTGGCAGCATGCGCAGCAGTTCGGTCAGCCCATCGCGCCAGGTCATGAGCTCGGGGGCCTTGCCAACCGGCATCTCATAGCGCGTCAGGTTTCTGATCCCCTTGGTGAATGCTCTTACCAGGCGGCTATCTTCGGGGGCCTTGCGCAGGAGTTCATCCTCCAACGCGTCGACATCGGTGAAAAGGACGAGCTGGTTTCCTTCGGTGTCTTCTACGCGGAAGAGCTCGGAGAAGTCAACGAACTGTATCTGGCTAAGGTCGACGACTTCGTTCCACAGCTGGTAGAGGGGACTTGCTGGACTCGACCCAACGAGCCAATGCACGCAATTGTCGATGATGTAGTCGGCCCTGTTCCAGGCAGTGCACAGCCCCCCCGGGGCCTTGTTCATCTCAAAGATGGTGCAGTCGTAGCCGCTGCGCTGCAGGTAGATGCCTGCGCTCAAGCCGGCAATGCCGCCGCCGATGATGGCCACTCGCTTTGCCATGAGGTCCTTCCAAGACAGAGTGCGCAGCACGGATGAGGAATTGGCGGGTTGCACGCAAATTGGAGGCGGTTCGGCGTGGTCATGCTCCCGCCAAGGGGACTCTCAAAAATGTTCAACCCAGAAGCGAGCCTGGATGCGGACCGTCCTAGAGCAAATCGCTCAGAGTTCGATTCCTCGGCGCGAAGCAACTCCGCGGTCGTAGTAGTGCTTGAGGCAGCGCATCTCTGTGACCAAATCGGCGGCGTCGAGAATCGCCTGCGGTGCATTACGGCCAGTGAGGATCAACTCCACGTGGGACGGCTTTGCCGCGATGAGGGCCAGCACGTCGCCCACGGCAATGAGCCCGAAATCGAGGGCCACATTGACCTCGTCGAGGACCACGAGATCGAACTGGCCCGAGCTCACCGACTGTCGGGCCAGGCGGAGGGCCTCGCCGGCTAAGCGTACGTCCTCCGGGTCAGGATTGTCCCTGTCGACGAAGCTCGCTCTGCCCATCTGGGTGATCGTCACCAGCCCGCCAAGGCGCCGTGCCGCGGCTATCTCTCCGTAGCGAATGTCACCTTTCATGAACTGGATGACGTGGCTGCGCAAGCCATGTCCTGCCGCGCGGAAGACCAGCCCCATGGCGGCAGTGGTCTTCCCCTTACCGTCGCCTGTGTAGACCTGCACGTAACCCTGTAAGAGCCGAGCGGGCGCCACAGTCGTCTACTTCAGCTTCTTGATCTCTGCTATCATCAAAGGCACGACCCTAAAGAGGTCGCCCACCACACCATAATCGGCAACCTTGAAGATGTTGGCCTCGGGGTCCTTGTTGATGGCGACGATGCATTTTGAAGAAGACATGCCGGCCAAGTGCTGCGTGGCGCCAGAGATGCCGCAGGCGATGTAGAGATTCGGAGAGATGGTCTTGCCGGTCTGTCCAACTTGATGCTGGTGGTCCATCCAGCCGGCGTCCACTGCCGAGCGGGACGCGCCCACTGCGCCACCCAACAGTTTCGCCAGCTCCTCGAGTATGGCAAAGTTCTCCGGGCCCTTCATACCGCGGCCGCCGGACACGACAATGTCCGCCTCGGAGACGTCGGGCATTTCGCCCGTGGAATAGACGGTCTCGCGAACGGTGACTTTGCGCGACGCCGCACCCAGTTCAGCACTGATGCCGGTCACCTCAGGCTGACGATTGCTCTGCGCAGCTGGCACAGCGAAGGTGTTGGGCCGCACGGTGACGATGGGTGAAGGGCCGGACAACCCCACCTTGGCGCGCAGCTTGCCGGCGTACACCGGCCTCACCACGCTGATCTGTCCATCATTGACCTCAAGCCCGATACAGTCGGTGGCTAAGGCCGAGCGCAGTCTCGCTGCAAGGCGCGCGGAGAGGTCTTTGCCAAGAGCCGTGGCCGCCATGAGTATGAGCCCGGGAGAACTCTGCTTGACCACCGCCTGGAGCGCGTCGGCATAGCGGCAGGGTTCAAACTGCTGGTACTCGACCCCTTCCACTTTGTACACACGCGACACGCCCACTTCATCCAAGCACTGCATGGCCTGTTGGTCGGCGTTACCGACCACAGCCGCCGCCACGGTGCACTTGAGTTGCGCAGCAACCTGCGTTGCCGCACCGATTGCCTCCAGCGAGGACCGTCGAATCACTCCATCTTTGAACTCAACCCAGACAAGAACCTCAGATGCCATCTATCGTCCTCCGATTGCTTTCCACGACGTCAGAACACTTTGGCTTCTTCTCTCAGCAAACGGACTAGCTCAACCGCCGTCGTCTCGGGTTCGCCTTGGAGGATCTTGCCTTTGCCACGGGCCGGCGGCAACTCCAGATGCTGCACCTTGTACGAGGGACGCAGCTCCTCGGCAGAGATTCCGAGGGACGAAGGGGTGACGACTGGGATCTCCTTCTTCTTGGCGAGCATCAAGCCGCGCAGCGCCGGGTAGCGGGGCTCATTGAGGCCCTTCTGTGCGGTGATGACCGCCGGCAGCTGGACCTCCACTGTCTGCGTGCCGCCGTCGACTTCCTTGCGGCAGATGGCCTTGCCATCGGCAAGCTCTAACTTGGTAACGACCGCCACGTGGGGCAAGTCGAGGAGCTCCGCCACGAAGGTCCCCACTGCTGCCAGGTCGTCATCGATGGCCTGTTTGCCGCACAACACGAGGTCAAACGGGGATTGCGCTATCGCTTTCGACAGCAATCGCGCGCGGCCCAGGGCATCCAGGTCAGGAAGCTGGCTGTCATCGATGCGCAGGGCATCGTCTGCGCCCATGGCGATGCAGGTGCGCAAGGCCTCGTCGGCGCGCGGCGGCCCAATGGTCACCACCAGCACATGGCCCCCCTTGGCCTCCTTGATGCGGATGGCCTCCTCAACGGCGAACTCGTCATAGGGATTGACGATGAACTTGATGCCGGACTCGACGATCCTGGCCGGCGCACTGCTATCCGGCCGCACCGCCGCTTCTGTGTCGGGTACTTGCTTCACCAGGACGACAATGTTCATTTCTGCTACCTCATCGTTGCTCCGTCCATACCCTTGAGTCGCTAAAGATACAACAAATCCGCAAAATGTCAATAGGAATCTCGCCAGCATTGCTGCTCCAGTGAAACGCGTGCTGGTGAGTACGATCAGCCGGAGGAAGTCGCATTCGCAGGCGCACGCCACCAGAGAAAGCTGTGCGGGTCCTGAGGTGGCAGGTAACTCCCGTCCGAGGCCTGTCGCCCGGCGAAGTGGTTTGTACGGGAGTGAACAGCCTCACACGGAGGAGCGCCAAATCGTTAAGCACAGGCAAGCGAACCGTCAGGGCTCTCCGGAACTGGCGCAGCTGGCAGGTAACAAAGAGCTTTACAATTTAGCGTGGATTTGCTATATTTCTGCCTACGCTGACCGGCCGGGGGTTGGCGGTCAGCCGGTTCTTCCTCGAAAACTCTGGCAAAAGGAGGGATGTGCTACTGATGCGTCTCAGTGAGGTGCTTTCTGTTCTTCCCGAGGCAAAGGGACTGTCTGCTCTTCCCGACATCGATGTTCCGGCCGTCGTCTACGATCCGTTGCGCGTAGTGCCGGGTGCGGTGTTTGT